>JBKPNP010000210.1:0-7910 GCA_046732775.1 Acidobacteriota bacterium | reverse complement strand
TTTTCTCGGCCAACCCAAAGTCAGCTACCGCGTCGCGTGACTCCCTTGCCGCTGCTCAAACGATTGCCCGCCTATGTGCGTTTTCCGATCGCAGTCACTCTCCCGTCATAGTTCCAACTGATGCAACTCGGCGCTTGTGACTAGAGTAGAGAGCGCATGCTATTCTCCCTAAACCGTCGTGCGAATTGTTTTGAGCTTGCGAAAGTGGCGGAATTGGCAGACGCGCCAGACTTAGGATCTGGTACCGAAAGGTGTGGGGGTTCGAGTCCCCCCTTTCGCACCAAAGAGCAGTGAGCAGTGAGCAGTCAGCAGTAAGCGGTGAATAGTGAGCAGTGAGCAGTAAGCATTAAACAGCAGACGACGGGCAGTGGTTACCGACTACTGTCTACTGCCTACTATCTATTCCCTGCGATTCTCCAAAGAAAGCGACCATTGAACCTGTAATGAAAACTGAACTTGTAGATGTCTCTTCAACCCGCAAGGAGATCACGATTGAGATCGACACGGCCAGCGTGCGCCAGGCCTACGACCGCATCAGCGATACCTACGCGAAGCAGGCGAAGGTGCCGGGATTTCGCCCAGGCCACGCGCCGCGTGCAGTAGTTCGCACGCGATTCAAAAATGAAATTCGTGGTCAGGTGTTGCAAGAGTTAGTGCCCGTGGCCGTGGACTCCGCGATTCACGAACATGAACTGAATGCGATCGGTGAGCCAGATGTTCAGCTCGACAATGAGGAGGCGCTCGAGAAGTTTGGTGAGGAACCGATTTCAGTGAAAGTCGGCGTCGAGGTGCTGCCGAAAGTTGAGCTGCAGGACTACAAAAATATCGAAGTGACACGCCAGACGCGCCCAATTACCGATGAAAAAGTGGCCGAGCTGATTGAAGCGCTACGCGAGAGTTCGGCGGCGCTGCAACCGGTAGAGGATCGCGGCGCGCAGTTGGGCGACAATGTCACCATCAACGTTGTCGGAAAGTTCCTGGACGCGGCGGACGAGGAAGACATCAAACAGGACGACGTTGAGGTCACACTCGGCGGCAAAGGCGTGCAACAGGAGTTCACCGACAATTTGATCGACGTGAAGCCTGACGACGAAAAGACGTTTGTAGTTGATTATCCCGCGGATTACCGGACGCCCAGCCTGGCCGGAAAAAAGGTCGAGTACACAACGAAGGTAACAGCGGTACGCTGGAAAGAACTTCCCGAACTTGATGACGAATGGGCCGCGAGTCTCGGCGAAGACCTCGATTCGGTCGACACGTTGCGCTCCAAAATTCGCGAAAACATGGAAAGCCAGGCAACGCAGGAAGCGGATCACCGGCTGCGCGCCGATCTGATGCAGAAACTTTTGGAGCGTCATTCGTTTGAAGTGCCCGAGAGTTTAGTTGAACACCAAACGAACTATCGCCTCGAGAGTGTGGTGCGCGACATGATGCAACGGGGCGTCGATCCACGTGGTCAGAATGTGAATTGGGAAGGCGCGCGTGAGGAGTTGCGCGCCCAGGCGGAGGCAGATGTTCGTGGTTCACTCCTGCTCGATCAGATAGCGAACGACGAGAAGATCGAAGTCGCGCCGGAAGAGATCGAAGCTGAGATTCAAGCGATCGCAAACAGCTCGAAACAGCGAATAGAACAAGTGCGTAGCGTCTTGACAAAGGATGGGGGCGAACGTAGCATCGCGAACAGATTGCGCAATCGTAAAGCGCTCGACTTATTGGTTGAAAACGCCAAAATTACTGAGGCAGAGTGGAGTGAAACTCCCAAGGAGTCGATAACTGAGGAGTCAAAAGTCAGGAGTCAGAATTCAGAATGAATTAGGCGTCACGCTGCTTCTGATTTCTGACTCCTGACTTTTATATTCTGTCTTCGAAAGGTTCACAGATCATATGGCCCTTGTACCAATGGTGGTCGAACAAACGTCACGCGGTGAACGCGCGTTCGACATCTTTTCGCGCCTCTTGAAAGACAACATTATTTTTCTCGGCACGCCGATCGACGATCAGATCGCCAACTTGATCGTGGCCCAACTCCTCTTCCTCGAAGCCGAAGATCCGGAAAAGGACATCAACATCTATATCAATTCTCCCGGTGGGTCGATCACGGCAGGCATGGCTATCTACGACACCATGCAGTTTATTCGTCCCGATGTCACCACCATCTGCGTCGGGCAGTGCGCTTCGATGGGCGCCCTGCTGCTGACGGCGGGCGCCAAGGGCAAACGCTTTGCTCTGCCAAACTCGCGCATTCTTATTCACCAGCCGACTGGGGGCTCGCAGGGTCAGGCCACCGATATACGCATTCAAGCAGAAGAGATTTTGCGCATGCGCGAACTGACCTCTCAAATCATCGCCAAACATACCGGCCAGGACTTTGAGACGGTCGAACGCGACGTTGAACGCGATAAAATTATGTCTGCCGCCCAGGCTAAGGATTATGGTTTAATAGACGAGGTAATCGCTCATCGCGAATAGCGTGAGCGCGGTGAAGCAATGATTGCAAAAATGAAAGCAAACAGTTTTAGCTGTTCCTTTTGTGGTCGCTCGAAAGGCGAAGTTGCAAACATCGTTTCCGGAACGCCGCAACGCGCAAGCGGCGTCCCCCAACGTATGGTCGGTAAGAGCGCTTTTATCTGTAACGAATGCGTCGAGCATTATCGCCAGCTTATGAGCCCGGAACTCTCCCGAAACTCCGCGGCTATAACAAAGTAAGGTTCGCGAAGCTCTAAGGAGATCCCCTACACGTATGGTTAGACGAACCGACGACACCCTACGCTGTTCGTTCTGCGGTAAGTCGCAGAATGAAGTCAAGAAACTGATAGCCGGTCCGACGGTGTACATTTGCAATGAGTGCATCGACATCTGCAATGAGATCATCACCGACGATCAGCAGGCAGAGTCCGTTGCGACACGTCCTCCTCTTCCCAAGCCGGGCGAGATCAAAAACTTTCTTGACGAGTACGTAATCGGACAGGACGAAACCAAGAAACGCCTCGCCGTCGCTGTCTATCAGCACTACAAGCGTATCGAGTTGGGCCGACGTCGCTCAGAAGTCGAAATCCAAAAAGCGAACATCCTTTTGATTGGGCCCACAGGCACCGGCAAAACTTTGCTGGCGCAAACGCTGGCGCGCATGTTGAGCGTGCCGTTTACGATTGTCGACGCTACCACGCTGACGGAAGCCGGTTACGTCGGCGAAGATGTCGAGAACATCATCCTCAAGCTGCTTCAGGCCGCGAATGGCGATGTCGAGCGCGCGCAGCAAGGCATTATCTATATCGATGAAGTCGATAAGATCTGCCGTAAAGACGAAAACCCATCGATCACGCGCGACGTGTCCGGTGAGGGCGTGCAGCAGGCGCTGTTAAAGATACTCGAAGGCACGGTCGCAAATGTCCCGCCGCAAGGTGGTCGCAAACATCCACACCAGGAATTCTTCCCGATCGACACCGCAAATATTTTGTTCATCTGCGGCGGAGCGTTTGTGGGTCTGGAAAAAGTGATCGAGCGGCGCCTGCGTAACAAGTCGCTGGGCTTCCAGGCGCAGGTTAAGTCCGGCCTTCACCGTCACGCGGAAGCGCTCGCGGCTGTACAGCCGGAAGATTTGATTCGTTTCGGTTTGATTCCTGAATTTGTCGGACGCTTGCCCGTGTGCGGTGTGCTGCACGAACTCGACGAAGGGGCTCTCATTAAGATACTCACGGAACCGAAAAATGCGCTCGTGAAGCAGTACCAGAAGAAGTTCGACTTCGACAACGTAAAGCTGAAGTTCACCGAAGACTCACTCAAGTCAGTGGCGAAGCAAGCGGTCGAACGCAAAGTTGGCGCACGCGGCTTGATGATGATTCTCGAAGAGCTGCTTTTGGATGCGATGTATACGCTGCCATCACAAAAGCGCGTGAAGGAATTCGTAATCACCAGCGAAATGGTCGAACGCCGTCGGGCGATTCCGGGTGAAGGTCTCACCGGCATCGACGGCGCCGCCGCGTAGCGTTTTGTTCGACAACTTTTAGTTTGTCGCTCACTCTTCTCAGCTTCCCGAGCTACTCGCGACAGATGAGAGTCTGTCAAACAAACAACTTTCCCGAAAGTAGCGCACACTCGGGAAATGAATTACAATTACACATCTTATGGGGCGAGACGGCTGTTTGAGCGGCTCGCCCTTCTTGCAACAATCGTAAAAAGTTAACTCCTGAATTATGGAAGAATACTCTGATCGTGCTCCCGCCGACGTAGCCTGGTATCCGATGGTGCCAATTCGCGACGTCGTGATTTTCCCCTTCACCAAAGTCGCGTTCAAAATTGGGCGTCAGGGATCCGTACGCGCGCTGGAACAGGCGTTGGCTGCGGATCGCACAATTTTTCTGGCCACGCAGCACGACGCGACCATCGACGAACCGTCCCCCGATCAGATTTATGGGGTCGGCACGCTCGGTCGCATTTTGCAGTCCCAGAAACAGGACAACGGACAGATCAAGGTTGTAGTGGAAGGCCGCGAACGCGCCACCACCGTCCGCGTTGAAAATACAGATGGGGCCTTCATGGCACTCGTCAAACGCGCGCCGGTTGCTAACGAAGACGGCACTCGCCTCGACGCCCTGGTACAAAAAATCGCCCAGCTAGTTGAACAACATTTGCGGCTGGCGCCAGAGAGTCAGACAGACGCGCTACAAACTGCGTTGCGTAATCAAAATCCTTCGCACCTCGCAGACGCGCTCGCGTCACAGCTGCGTATTTCGGTCGAAGATAAACAGGGATTGTTGGAACTGTTTTCGTCGCAAGCGCGGTTGCAGCGTTTGATCGAACTGTTGGAGCTCGAGATCGAGAAACGACAACTCGACCGCTCGATCCAAACACGCGTTAAACGTCAGATGGAGAAGGCTCAGAAGGAGTATTACCTCAACGAGCAGATCAAGGCGATCCACAAAGAACTCGGCCGCAAAGATGAAAAAGCGGAGCTTGAAGAGCTAAAGAAAAAGATCGAAGAAGTTGGCATGCCCGAGGAGGCCAAGCAGAAAGCGCTGCAGGAGCTGCATCGGCTCGAGGCAATGCCGCCGATGTCGGCTGAAGGCACCGTGTCACGCACCTATATCGACTGGCTGGTGAGCGTGCCCTGGAAACAGAAGAGCAAAGAAATTAAGGATCTCACCAAAGCTGAAGAAGTTTTGAACGAAGATCATTTTGGACTCGAGAAGATTAAGGAACGCATTCTCGAGTACCTCGCCGTCCGTCAGCTGGTTAAGAACCCGAAGGGATCGATTCTTTGTTTCGTGGGTCCGCCCGGAGTCGGCAAAACAAGTTTAGGAAAATCGATCGCGCGTGCTACGAATCGCAAGTTTGTGCGGCTGTCGCTGGGTGGCGTGCGCGACGAAGCTGAAATTCGTGGACATCGTCGTACTTACATCGGTGCCCTGCCCGGCCAGATCATTCAAATGATGAAGAAGGCCGGGACGGTTAACCCGGTGTTGCTGCTCGATGAAGTTGACAAGCTTGGCGCAGATTTTCGCGGCGATCCGAGTTCAGCTTTGTTGGAGGTTCTCGATCCGGAACAGAACCACACCTTCCAGGATCATTACCTTGATGTCGAATACGATCTCTCCAAAGTATTCTTCATTGCGACCTCGAACGTGCTGCACACGATCCCACCGGCATTACAGGATCGTCTGGAAATTCTGCGTCTGTCGGGCTACACCGAACGCGAGAAACTCGAAATCGCACAGCGCCACCTGGTGCCGAAACAAGCCGAAGGCAATGGCATCAAACCGGAGCAGATAGATTTCACTGCCGAAGGGTTGACCGAGATTATTCGTCACTACACGCGCGAAGCCGGCGTCCGCAATCTCGAACGCGAGATTGGATCGTGTTGCCGCAAACTCGCGCGCCGCTTCGTTTCAGAAAACGTCGCCAGTGATTTCAAGGACGTAATTGACGCCGCCCGCGTGCGCGAGATGCTGGGACCAATCAAGTTTCGGCAACAGACTGTGGCCGCCGAAAGTGAAGTCGGACTGGCGACCGGATTGGCCTGGACAGAAATCGGCGGCGAAGTGCTGCAGATTGAAGCGACGCTGACAAAAGGCCGCGGCGCTGTGACGCTGACCGGCAAACTCGGCGACGTCATGCAGGAGTCAGCACAGGCGGCGTTGACCTGTATTAAAGCGCGAGCGGAACGGCTCGGCATGAGCATAGACATCATTCGCAAACGCGATCTGCACATTCACATTCCCGAAGGCGCAATTCCGAAGGATGGCCCCTCTGCTGGAATCACGATGGCCACCGCCATGGCTTCAGCCTTGACTCGCGCCCCCATCCGCAAGAATGTGGCGATGACCGGCGAGATCACCTTGCGCGGCCGCGTGCTGCCGATCGGCGGCGTGAAGGAAAAACTGTTGGCTGCACATCGCATGGGGATCGATACCATTATCATGCCCAAGGACAACGAGAAGGATTTGCCCGAAGTGCCGGAGGAGGTGCGCAACGCGCTCTGCATCAATCTTGTCGAAACGATTGATGAAGTGCTGGCGCTGGCGCTCGAGGACGCGTGTCCAACCGATGCCGGGGCTGACGAAGCAAAGGCGCCGCCGCTTTGGTCAACGGAGCAACCTTCACAGGGCATCCAGACAAGTTAGCTTCAGCTCAAGATAATTCAAGCAGGAACAGAGTTCAGATTTTCGCTGACGGTGGTTTTCACCCGGAGGTGTCAGTCTGGACTCTAAACTCGTTTTTCCTATTCCCTAACCTTGGTTCAAACCGCGGAGGAGATCGCAATGAGTAAATACGAAGACGCTGATTTGATTTTGAAGCTTTATGACCTGAGAAGAGAAGCCACTATGCGCGAAGCTCGTAATTGGCTGTTCACGTTCAACCCCACCAGCGTGCAGGACGTCGTCGAGGTTTTGCTGGGCGAGCACAGCGGCCACTATCGCATGGTGATTAGTTACTGGGACATGGCCGCGGCTATGGTCAACAATGGCGCCATCGACGAAAAACTGTTCAACGAAAGTAACGGTGAGCACCTGTTTGTGTATTCGAAGATCGCGCACTTGATTCCCGAAGTGCGCGCGATGTTTGGCAACCCTGATTTCCTGATGAACCTGGAAACGCTGGTCAAGCGCATCCCGGACTACGAACAGAAAATCTCGACCATGCGAGAGCGGATGAAGAAGTTTGCCGAAATGCGTGCTGAGCGCGTTGCGAAAACTCAGGTCGCCGCGAGCGCTTCATAAGCTTCGGGATTTCAAACAGTACGGGGCCGAGGGAAGCCGCTCTAACGGCGTGCGTCCCTCGCCTCCTTCACATCAGCGCTGCCGCTGCTTTCGTATAACGTGACCTCACGCAGTCTTGACCCGGTCGCTACCGCTCCCGGTTCTGAATTTGTCGACCCATCCAGTTAAGAGATCGCGGCATCGATGAAGATTACCAGCGCCGAATTCCTGAAGAGCAGCTTCCAAATTTCGGATTGGCCTCACGGGTCGTTAGCCGAAGTCGCGTTCATGGGACGATCGAATGTGGGAAAATCCAGTTTGATCAATTCCCTGCTTTCGGTGCGCGGTATCGCACGCACTTCTTCGACTCCAGGACGCACACAATCGTTAAACTTTTTTCTGATAAACAACCGCTTTCGGTTTGTCGATCTACCCGGCTTCGGTTATGCTCGCGTACCGAAAGCACTAAAATCCAGTTGGGGAGAGATGGTCAGCAGCTACCTTGCAATGCGAGAGCAGCTTGTGCTATCAATTCACATCGTAGATTCGCGCCACGAACCCACAACATTGGATTTGCAGCTTCACGAGTGGCTTCAGCACAGTGCTAAGCCCAGGTTAATAGTTGCCACCAAATCCGATAAGCTATCTAACAATGAGCTGAAAGAGAGTTTGAGACGCGTTAAGCGCGTGTTCAGCGAGGATCGCGTATTAGCT
>JBKPNP010000209.1:0-1887 GCA_046732775.1 Acidobacteriota bacterium | reverse complement strand
TGGACGCAGCGGAGGGATGCCTGCCGCAAACTCGGTTCGTGTTGCGCAAAGCCCTCGAGGCGCGTCTGCCGGCGATCGCTGTTGTCAACAAAATCGATCGTCAGGACGCACGACCGGACGAAGTGGTGAACGAAATCTATGAGTTGTTCCTGGATCTGGATGCGACTGACGCGCAGATTGAATTCCCAATCTTGTATTCAGTTTCAAGGGATGGCATTGCAAAACGATCGCTGAGTGACGAGTCAAAAAATCTGCAGCCACTATTCGAGCAAATCGTCACGACGATCCCGGCGCCAAAGCAGGTGCGGAACGACTCATTGCAGCTGTTGGTCGCAAATCTGGATTACAGCGAATACGTGGGACGGCTGGCGATCGGTCGCATCTATTCAGGCGAGATTGCGGTCGGCGATCAAGTGTCAGTGGCTAAGCCGGACGGCTCTTTTCAAAAGATGCGCGTGTCCCAGCTTTACGCCTTTGAAGGCTTGAAGCGCGAGCCAGTACAGCGTGCTGGCTTCGGCGAAATCGTCGCCCTCGCTGGTGTTGACAACGTCGAGATTGGCGACACGATTACGTCCAGTGACAATCCGCAACCTCTGCCTAGCATCGCGGTCGATGAACCCACGATCTCGATGATTTTTGGTGTAAACAATTCACCCTTTGCCGGCAAAGACGGCAAATACGTGACCTCCCGACAGGTGAAAGAGCGTCTCGACAAAGAACTGCTTGCGAACGTAGCCATACGCGTTGAAGAAACTGATTCTCCGGACCAATTCAAAGTGTCCGGACGAGGCGAGCTGCAGCTGTCCATTCTCATCGAGATGATGCGACGCGAAGGCTACGAAATTCAGGTTTCCAAACCGGAAGCAATCACACGCGTCAGTGAAGGTCGGACTCTCGAGCCCATCGAACAAGTTGTCATCGATTGTCCTGAAGAATTTATCGGCGTCGTTACCGAAGCGGTCGGCCGGCGTAAAGGTCAGATGACTAAAATGATCAATCACGGCACCGGGCGTGTGCGACTGGAGTTTGAAACACCATCGCGCGGCCTGATTGGTTTTCGTAATGAGTTTTTGACTGAAACCAAAGGCACCGGGCTTCTGAACACGCTCTTCCTTCGTTGGGGTGATTGGCAGGGAACATTGCGCGGACGATCGACTGGTTCTTTAGTTGCCGATAGAACCGGCGAGACGACTACCTATGCGTTGTTCAATTTGCAGGAGAGAGGAACGCTGTTCATTCGCCCCGGTATCAAAGTCTATGAAGGGATGATTATCGGCGAAAACGCGCGCGCCGTAGACCTGGACGTGAACGCCGTCAAAGAAAAGAAGTTGACGAATATGCGCGCTTCGTCTGCCGATGAGGCGATGCGCCTCGTGCCACCCAAGGAGTTATCGCTTGAACAAGCTATTGAATTCATAGCAGACGACGAACTGGTTGAAGTTACGCCGCAAAACATTCGTCTGCGCAAGCGCGTGCTCCGAGCTAACGAACGTCCGAAGAAAAAAGAGAGTTAGTTTCTGCTGCGCATGAATTCGAACTTTGCTCGCCTCATCTCCAGCACGCGCGCGTATCCAATTACAGATCGTGAACTCTCGGGGCTTTCTCACGCTGAACAGGTTGCGAGGCTCGCTGATGCAGGCGCAACTATCATTCAGCTGCGGGATAAGCTCGCGCACCCGCGAGACTTTTATGAAGCAGCTCGCGAAGCACTAGACGTCGCCCGCGCACGTAACCTAAAGCTGATCATCAACGACCGGGTAGATATCGCGTTGGCGCTTAAGGCGGACGGCGTTCACCTTGGGCAAGACGACTTGCCGCCGTCGGCAGCGCGAAGCATCCTGGGTGCGGACGCCATCATCGGATTTTCAACTCACTCAGTCGACCAGG
>JBKPNP010000208.1:0-1339 GCA_046732775.1 Acidobacteriota bacterium | reverse complement strand
CGCTATCTGGACGTTGTGCGCACTGACATCACCAGAATGATCGCGTCGCCGGACGGCCCGATGTTGAGAGTGCCGACCACCACCGGTTCAGCTTCACGCATACTGATATCGGTGTTCAGACCGGTGCTCTCATAATTGATGACCGGTGGCATCCCGGCTGAAGCGACGGTCTGAATGATCGGTATCCTTACGCCAAAGCTAAAGCCATCCATGCGCACGCGCCGCACACTTCCCGAGTCGCCGATCAACTTGATGCCGTTGACTTTGAATTCGTTGAAGCTCGGCGACGCAGCTGAATTAGCACCGGCTGGAACCAGCGGTCCGCCAATCCATTTCAGGTTCAAACGGCTGTTGTTCTTGACGCGATTAATTAACGTCGCTGCCAGCCGGTAATTCTTGAACGGCAACGCGGCGCGCAGTTGCTTCACTACCGGATCAAGCGCCGCCGGTAGTTTTCCATCATCAACCTCCTGGTTGGTAGCAACGAGCAAATACAACTGAGTATCAAGGTTGGTCTCGTCATCCTGTTTGTCGCTGTCCACGGCCGTGGTGGCTGCTTGAGCGAATACTTGCCGGCTACAACCGGCAACCGCCAGGAACATCAGTAACCCCAAAATAGCGGACAGACTTTTACGCAGACTCATATCCAATTCTCCTTCAGAAAATAGAAAGTTGATCAACGAGGAGAGCGAGCGTGCCGTACTGTGGGGCGGACTTCACGCGCTAATGATGAGCTCTTCCATGAACCGATAATGCGATGGGCGGCAATCGACAACTAACACGCGCACCTGAGCGGAAAGTTCCAACTTACGAACTCTGACCGACTTGCCCTTCTCGCGTAGGACTAGCTTTGCCTCAAGTCGGGAAGGAGATACTTAACACCGAAGGTGTTCGCTAATTTTAGCCCAGGGTTTCCTACCCTGGGTCAATCGACCAGCGTTGAACGGTTAACTCTGAAAGATTTTCTCCGGTTACTTAACTCTTTCAGAGTAAAAAATCTTAACCGTTCGTTTTCCCAGGGTAGGAAACCCTGGGCTAAAATTAGCGGACTCCTTCGGAGTTAAGTCGAATAGCACTTCACTTCATTGCTAAGCCCTCAGTTAACTCTCGGAAGACGGCGCGGCGTGCGCAGACATAGCAACACGCAGCTCGAAGCACGCGCCCGCGCCGTTAGTGCTCGCAATCAACCGCGCATTCCCGCCCGCTTCCTGCATACGTTTGCGAACGATCGCCAGCCCCAGACCCGTACCCCTTTGCTTGGTAGTGAAGAATGGTTCCCAAATCCGTTGACGCAGCTGCTGGGGAATCCCGGGCCCGCTATCCTCAACTACGATCACGA
>JBKPNP010000207.1:0-4368 GCA_046732775.1 Acidobacteriota bacterium | reverse complement strand
TCGCTCGAAAGCTTTGGTCGCAGAACGTTAGTGCCGGCAAACGGATTACTTGCCGTGGGCGATGCCGCTGCGTTCATCGATCCGTTCACCGGCAGCGGCATGCTGCTCGCGCTGGAGAGCAGCGAAATTGCGGCGACTGCAATCACAAAAAACTTATCAGCGCTGCGTCAGGGCGACGGATTCGCTACGCTCGCCGATGAGTACCGTTTGCAGTATGGCCGCAAATTCAACTCGCGTCTGCGGGTCTCACGCGCACTGAGGCGCGCGGCCTTTGTGCCCCACCTCGACGCCGTCGCGATTGCGCTGTTTGGAACGAGCGCACAGCTACGCCGGCGACTAGCGCGCGCGACCCGTCGATCGCGAAGGACAAAAGCGCTTGACTAATGGCAGTAGCCCGACAGTCATGGAGGGCTACATCGCCACTCAACTCTCGTAGGTCAACCGCTGACCCTCAGCGCTAAGCTGAGTGGCAACGTAGCCCTCCATGACTGTCGGGCTACTGCCCCGTGCCCGCTCGCCTCCTGCGGATCTACGTCGATGAGTGCGGGCCGTGCAGGCCACGCCGGATACGGAAATGCTTGCCAGATGTGAGCTTTTGGAGTAAAAAGGCCGAGCGTACAAATCTGAGCTCCCCGGCGCCTTTCTCAAGGTTCATGGTTATCAAAGGCGGACCGAACGCACCCGGGCTTGCCGTGGATAGAACCTTTGCAGTTGTCAGTATCTGAGAATCGCGCGCGGATAACTATCAGCCGAGAACCGGTTCTTACCTAATCGTTCCGAGTCCCTAAATCGTTAAGGAGAAACAATGATGTTTGCGTTTCCTACGCAGTGGTTCAAGCCTTCTCTTCGCTTCGTCAGCATTTTGCTTGTCTCTTTGCTGTGTGGATTGTCCGGCTCGATCGGCGCTTCTGCGCAGACGCAGTCTAACGCCGCGGACTTGCAAGGTGTGGTTCGCGATCAGAGTGGCGCGGTAGTGACGGGTGCAACGGTCACCGCTCGCAACGTGGCAACGAACGTTAGTAAGACGACGACGAGTAACAGCGACGGCGGATATTTGATCGTGAACCTGACCCCCGGCGACTACGAAGTGACGGTGGAAGCCGCGAACTTCAAGAAGTCTGTGCTGCCCGCGGTTACGCTCACGGTCGGTCAACGCGCCGATTTAGATGTGGCTCTGGAAGTGGGGCAGGTAACCGAAGTGGTAACGATCACCGGTGCAAATACCGAACTGGTTGAGACCGCGAAAACAGCGATTGCCACCACTGTCGATCAGCAACGCATTGAGAACCTGCCGATCAACGAGCGCAACTATCTGGCGTTCGCCTTAACAACGTCGACGGTCAGCCGCGACAACGGCCGGCCAATCGGGCCAGCTCCCACGACCGGGTTGAACTTCGGCGGCCAACGTGGTCGCTCAAACCTCGTGCAGGTTGACGGCGCAGACAACACCGACAACTCAGTCAACGCCTCGCGCTCTACAGTTTCGCAGGAAGCCGTGCAGGAGTTTCAGGTCGTCACTAATTCGTTTGCGCCGGAGTTCGGACGTTCCTCGGGCGGTATCGTCAACGTCGTAACCAAAAGCGGCACGAACGACTTTCACGGAAACCTGTTCGGGTTTCTCAGGGACAAGAGCTTCCAGGCGCGCAATCCATTTGCACCAATTGCGAAACCGGATTTCCGTCGCACTCAATACGGCGTGACGCTGGGCGGTCCGCTCGATCGCGATCGCACCTTCTTCTTCTTCGCCTTTGAACAGCGCCGCCGCGATGAGTCGGGCTTCTTTACCAGCAACGTGGGGCAGGGCCTTACGAGCAGCGTCACGATTGGCGCGCCTTTCCTTCCGTTTACGCAAACATTTCCCAACCTGCGACCGGCACAGGCCAACTATGTCAATGGAGCAATAAGTTTCGGGACCGGCTTGCTCGGCTCTCCGAGTCCGGCGGTTCAGGCCCAGGGTCAAGCGATTATCGGCGCTGCTATTCAGTATGCAGCGCTCGCTTCCGGCGGTTCGCTTACGGCGCTGACGGGAACTAACCCGCTGCGTAGCGTCGGTGGCGCCATTCCTGCCGGCACAGTGATCGGTTCGCGCTTTTTCCTGACAGGCGCTCCCGTACCGGTTTCGTCGATCGCGTTTCGCCCGCTCAATGATCTGCAAAAAATCTTTCCGGTCACAGACAGAACGACGTACAACTCGATCCGTCTCGACCACCTGATCACCGCCGACCACCAGTTCAATATGCGCTTCGGTTACAACCCGAGCACGATTACCGGCATTCAGGTTGAATCGCAAAATCAGTCGCTGGGCCAAAACGATTTCTCGCGCACCGGTATTCAGAAGCTGCGTGACTTTTCCTTCGTCAGCAGTTTGACCTCGACGCTCTCGGGCAACATGGTTAACGAGCTCAGGTTCAATTTTGGCGAACGTCGCGCAGTGTTTAGATCACAGAATGGCGAAGCTGTTGCTTTTAATATTTCTGACACCGCGTTCATCGGGCGCGAGTTGTTCTCCCCGGTAATTCGTACGGAGACGCGTTATGAGTGGACTGACAATCTCAGCGTGGTAGCCGGGAACCACTCATTTAAGTTTGGCGGAGACTTCGCTTTTGTAAGAATTCCGTCGGCTGTTTTCGAATTGAACTTCGCCGGTCTCTTTAACTTCAGCGGTTTGTCTGCAACCACGCTCGCGGCGTTTCCCGCGATTCCGAACGTCGGCGCGGCGCCTGATTTCACCCCGGTTCAGCAGTACGGACTCGGCTTTCCGGGCAGCTTCATTCAGGGCTACGGCAACCCGGTCAGCAAAATCAAAAACCGGCCGATGGCCTTCTTCGCGCAGGATTCGTGGAAGATTCGGCCAAACCTGACGTTGAATTACGGCGTCCGTTACGACTATGAGTTGACGGATACCATTCCGCCGGCGACAAATTTTAAAGATCCACTTTCGGGCATCACGCTTACGCAGGGTCAATTGTTGGCGGCAGAGGGCGTGCTCAATGTGCAGCAGGGCTTTCCGCGTGACAAGAACAATATCGCGCCACGGCTCGCGGTCGCCTGGGATCCGCAGAACAATGGCAAGACTGTGATCCGTGCGGCCTTCGGTCTCTTCTATGATCACCCGTTGCTCGCCGTTGCCTTCAACTCGGACATCGGCGATGCGGCCCAGCAACAGCAATCAACGCTGATTTCCGGTAGCCCGTCTCCGTTGGCACTGCTTAACGCGGTTCAGGTGTTTCAGGGAACCGTCGTGGTTTGTAATTTCCCCGGCGCTGTCCCTGGCGTGAATTGCACACCCGGGGTCGCGTCGAGTGCGCAGTATCAACTCGGTCGCCAACGCTTTAACGACCAAACGTTCCCGGGCTTCGGATCGTTACTGCCGTTCACGCTCGCCGTAACCAAGAATTTCGAATACGCCTATGCCAACCAGGGAAACCTGACCGTAGAACGACAACTAACTCGCGATATGTCGATTTCCGCGAGCTACATTTTCGTGGGCGCGCATCACCTGCCGTTGCCGATTGATGTCAACATCGTGCGCGGAGACTTGCTGGTCCAGAACTTCCAGCGCTACGCGAACCGTGGGCCGGTAAGCTTTGGTGAAGCAGTGTTGCCAACTTCTTTCCCCACCGCGGGTCCCGGCAGCCTTCCGGGTTCTACGTTCACTAACCCGGTCACGGGCGAGACTTTTGCCACTGTCATTCCCGGGTTCATCATTCAGGGCCCACGCGGCCGCGTCGTAAATCCGGCGGCAGTAAACTTCTTCCGTCCCAGCGGTCCAAATTATTTCCTGGTGCAGGCTTTCGGCGTCCCCAAGGCGGTGTTTGACGCGAACCTCGCGGGCACGCTCGCCACTCCGACCAGTGTCATTTCACCTTTTGGCGACGTCAACGCGCAGTCGTCCATCGGTAATTCGACCTATCATGGCCTGAACGTGGATCTGAAGAAACGGTTTTCGAGCAATTTCCAGTTTCTCGCTTCGTTCACCTGGTCACACTCAATCGACGATTCGTCCGACCTCCAGACGCTGCTGAAGCCAATGGACAACCGCAATCTGGCGCTGGATCGTGCCGATTCACTTTTCGATCAACGGCTGCGTTACGTGTTCAGCGGCATCCTTGCTTCGCCGGTTTCGTGGCGTAGTTCCGACAGCGGCGCGCGTCGCTTTTTCGCCGACTTCACGATTGCGCCAATCCTTGAAGTGTCATCCGGACGTCCGTTCAATATCCTTTCCGCTGTCGATCAAAACTTCGATCTACAGAGCTCGAATGAACGACCGAGCGTGACCGCTGGCGGTGTGTTGTGTATTCCAGGACCGACTAACCCAACCTGCCCGGCGGCGCTTCCGGTGAATGGAACGCTGGGACGCAACATGGG
>JBKPNP010000206.1:0-6279 GCA_046732775.1 Acidobacteriota bacterium | reverse complement strand
GGCGATCCGTCTTCAGCCTTGCTGGAAATCCTGGACCCGCAACAGAACAGTACCTTCCGCGATCACTATCTTGATCTGCCGTTTGATTTATCAAGGGTCTTCTTTATCGCCACGGCCAACCAGCTTGGGCCGATACCGCCGCCGTTGCGCGATCGCATGGAAGTGATCACCATCGCCGGCTACAGCGACATGGAGAAGCTGCAAATTGCCAGGCGCTATCTGGTACCGCGGCAAATCGAGGAGAATGGACTTAAAGCAGGACAGTTAAGCATCACCGATGCGGCGATCGAGTTACTGGCGACGCGTTATACGCGCGAAGCGGGCGTGCGGCAGCTGGAACGAACTGTCGGCAGCATTGCGCGCAAGGTGGCGTTAAAGATTGCGCAAGGTGAAGCGGAAACAGTCGCCGTCGACGCTGCGGAAATTCATGATTACCTCGGGGCGCCAAGGTTTTATCCGGAGCAAGCGCGAAAAGAATTACCGGCAGGCGTGGCCACGGGAATGGCGTGGACGGAGATGGGCGGCGAAGTTCTCTTCATCGAAGCCACGTTGCTCCCCGGCGGCCGAGGGCTGACGATCACCGGACAGCTCGGTGAGGTGATGCAGGAATCTGCGCGCGCAGCCCAGTCGTATCTCTGGTCGCACGCAAACGAATTCGGCATCTCGCCGGAGATGTTCAAAGACTATGGCGTGCATCTGCACGTTCCGGCGGGCGCAATTCCAAAAGACGGCCCGAGTGCCGGCGTTACGATTACCGCAGCGCTAGCGTCGCTTTATACCGGACGACGCGTGCGCCCGGACACGGCCATGACGGGAGAGATTACGCTTTCGGGTTTGGTGTTTCCGGTTGGCGGTTTGAAAGAAAAAATCCTGGCCGCACATCGCGCCGGGATCCGCCGCATCATGCTGCCGGCGCGAAACGAAGCCGACATCGAGGATCTACCCGACGACGTTCGCAGTGAATTGCAGATTGTTTTCGTGGGGCGAATCAGCGAAGTGATCGACGCAGCGCTGGAAGTGTTGGTTGCGAATCCGCCGCCACCGCCGGTAATAACCGGCGGACATCCGGATGCTGTGTCGCGACAACCGGAGGTGACGCCTTCGCAGTTGACCGTGCGACAAGGGTAGGTTTTCCCTCTCCGGCACCATGTTTATTTTTCTTTCCCACTGGGAGGGCTAAGGGTCCGCGTCTATCCTAGTTTTATAATCGCTTTGATATTGCGAACGCGAAATCGTCCGAGCATTTTCTAACTAATACTTCGGTAGACCCTCACCGTAACCCTCTCCCAGGAGAAGAGGGGAAAAAGAATGGCTACTGCCTACTGGTTACCGCGATCGCCTACCGCGCGAACCGCTGCCGATACTCAGTCGAGTTAATAAACGCCTTTACCATCTCTGCTTTCTCGAAATTGCCGGCGAAGCTGTTCAGCTTCTGCAGCCAGTAGCCATATCCATCGGCATCAGGATCGCGACGGAGATAACCGAAGTACTCCATCATTACGAATACCTCGTTGAACTTCGCCTTCACAAACCCATCGTCCTCGACGATTTGCCTGAGCGCCGCCGCTCGAGTCAAGGCGCCGGTGTTCAACCCGTTGACGAGGGCATCGCGACGCTCTGCCGCGAAGCTAACTCGAGTATTCGTGATGAGCTTGTCGACGAATGCAGCGTTTGAAAGGTCACTGTAAATCGCTTTGAACCCCGAACGCTGTACCCAGTCGTCCAGCAATGCCTGCTTGTTTGCGTTCAACTGTTGCGACCAATCGTCGCGCCCGACAATTACGTTGCGAGCTGCCACAGCGGTGTCAGGCATGAACTCGCCGTAGGCCGGCGCCCGGCCGAAACTCGCGCGATAAAGTCCGTCGACCAATCCGCCGGTTGCCTGAAACTCGATTGACAGGAAATAGGCGGCCGAAACGTTGATGCGCATTTCCTCCTGGCAACTTGTATCAGTGCCGCAGGCCAGCAGCTGATCGCTCCAGAAGTTGAAACCCGCCTCATCAGGTTCGCGCCCGAGAAAATCGAGATAGTGCTGGCGCACAAAGTAATCAGCCGAGTCGATCGCGTTGCCTAACACGATCGGATCGGGGGAAGCAGTAAAGACTGCGTCGGTTTTGTTTGCGAGAAGCGAGAACGAACGCGACTCGGGACTGAAATGATAGTTCAGCAACGATGGCGTTACGGCGTAAAAACTATCGGTGTCGACGCCGGCAAAACGATAATTGCCGTCACTGTCCGTGATCGCTTTCGCCGTACGGCCGCCAGTTAGGTTGACTGTCACGCCGGCCATTGGCGCGCCGGCCGCTGTAGTGACGCGACCGCTTATATTCGCCGGGGCTGCTGTAGGCGAGGCGTTGCAAGTGGGAAACTTAAACGAGCCGATGCGCGTTTGCCAGTTGAGTCCATTAGCCTCGTAGTATTCGGTGGTATACCAGAAAGTACAATCATCCACCGGGTCGACGCTCATGGAGCTGTAGTCGCCCCAGCGCTGGCAAGGAGCCCCGCCACAATTGCCGCTCTGGCTAAATCGCGTAATCCCCGGCAACATCGTCGTCTCGGTTTGCGGCAATGTGTTTAATGCGTCCGTGACGAGACGTCCCGCGTAACGAATGTCGGGAGCGACGGTGTCGCGAGAGGCACTGTAACCAAGTGCCATGTTGCCCTGACTGTCGACTGCCAGGCTGCCCATCCAACGATGCACCCCATCGGCGCCGAGGTTGCCATATATTTGTTGTTGCACCGGTGGGCTAACGATCGTGCCGCCGGTTACGTTGATCTGGGCCCACTGAATTCCAGCCGGAGCGGGGCTGGCGCCGGTTCTGACTGTGTGATTAACCCAGATGGACTCCGTGCAGGGAGTGACGCATTGCAAAGCGCCGTTGAGGGCGCCAAGCCGCCGATATTGCGCCTGCATCATCAACTGTTCCCGCAGCGAATCAAGATTATTCGCCGGCGAAGTGACGGTGGCGCCAGCTACCGTGTAGCTGGTCTGCGATACATTCGTTGGTCCGGTAAACGTCGAACTGGCGGGAGTGGTAAAGTTCGGCTTGAATTTCCAAACTTCATAAGCAAAAAGCGTTTGGGACTCCGAAAGCAGGATGTTCTCTCTGCCGGCTGGCGGCGCAAGCCCGCGTAGATTTGACGGCAACATCCCAAACACTGCGGAACTGCCCTGGTCCACAATGATAGTTCGCACCGGCAATCCCGCTTCCAGGTCTGCTCGATTGAAGGCCCAGATGCGGACCTCCTGATAGGTCGTGGGGCTGAACATGTTCGCTGTCATATAAAGCGCATCAGGCCAGATTCCCATCTTCGGATAATCTGCGAACCAGGGATGGGTGACGTCGTCAGTGCGGATTGCATAAAGCCACCAGCCACTCGTCACCGGATCGTTGCCCTTGGAAACGGCGATGCATTGGTAAAAAGGAGGAATCTCGCCGTTAGGATCTGCGAAAGCAAAATCGGAAACAAACCAGTGGCCGCCCAGCCGATCGAAGACCACGGTCGGGTCCCCGGCGTTTTGATTCGCGCCGCAAGCAGTGGACGCGCCCAGGGGAGCGAAAAGAGTGTCGAACGTAAACGCGGCTAGTTGAGTACCGGTCTTGTTGTAAATACCAACGGCCGTGTTTACGGCTTGCACGTAATGATTGGGACCAACGTCGCCGACTGTATCAGGAGGCCAACCGGCGCCCCAGGTGTTGAAATCCAAACCCTTGAAACTCACCGACGGCGTTGGAATGGGGGCCGCCGGAACTGGAGCTGCGCTGGTTGATTGCTGCGGCGCCGTCTCCTCGATTGATTGCTTAGGTTCGGTGGGAAACTCTCTTTCGCGTTCCCGCCGCATGCGAATTACTTTCGGAAGGGTTGGCAACCGCGGCAGCTTGCCCAGGTCGCCATTGAATTCACCGGGAACCACACGTTCGCCTTCGCTTATCTCAACGCCCTGTCCCTGCAAGGAAGGACTGTTCAAGGCTGCGCGCTGAGTTCTGTTCCGGCGGCCATTCGCCAGCGATCGCCGTTGGATGTCTTGCCGGTAAGTCTTCTTCTTCAACTCAGTTTGAGTTGGCCGTTGGGGCGGCGTTTTCTTTTTAGAGGCGTTCCCGCCGACGACGGCAAACGCAATACTCACGCTAACAATCGCCAGTATCGAAAGGAGCCGGGCGCTAGTGACGAATCGCGAACGTTTTGTTTTTTCCAAAAGGACCTCCAAAAGGTTACGAGGGGATCACACCATTGCTGTGATCGGGATAGCTATTGCGATTCCAGCAAGATCAATATTTTGCGGGAACTCATTGTCTTCAATTATCGCAAAGGTGAAGCACGAAGTAATCGCGCATCAAGGATGGACAGGGATCGTAAATCGCGGCTGCAAAAATCAAATCGAGCGCACGGAAGATGCGCCGAAGACAGCACTGCCGCAGTTTGAAACAACTGCGGCAGTTTAATCGATACGGCTTACGCGCACGTTCCGGCTGGGGCGCCATTGCACAAACCGCTGCAGCACTGGTTGCTGTTGCCGCAGTTCTGACCGGTTGGGAAGCAGGTCGCTGCCTGAGCGGGTGTCGGGGCCACGATGGAGGTAACTAACGGAACCGCGACTACAGCCGCGAGGCCAAGCGTGCGAACCATCTGGCGGCGATTCATTCCGGCAATCATAAAGGCCGGCGGAGTGACATCTTTCTCCAGCAAACTATCTTTCGAAAACTGACCGAGTGCATACCAAACCAACTTTTCATTGACCGGCGTACCGAGGTCATGAGACAGAGATTTGCAGGCCTGCGATACAGTGGTTTGTCCATCACAGTACTTCCAAACTTTGGCGGCGGTATCGTTGAGACAGTGAGCTTTATCAGCCGATTGATCGTAGATCAGTACCTCACCGTCAACTTCTTGAATAATCAGTCCGCTGCGTCGCGCTTGCGGCATCTTTTCCATGTGCTGCTCCTTAGTACAAACTTGTGAACTTTATTGGGTAAGAAATCTCCGCCCTATGTTAGGAAGTCGTGCTTTCGGTAGTACTAGCCGAACCGGACTTCGGAAATTTCGTCCGGCGCCACTTAATGTCATCGCAAACGCAAAGAATGATTGTGCAAACGAACCTTGTTTGCCAAGAGGCAGATGGCCGTGTACGAGCGTGATGACAATATCCCCGACCGGCCTCCGTAGTCAATAGCGAAGGCCTGTTTTTATCACAATTTAATGAGCGACACGGGCGGGCCCGTGTCGCTCACAAAAAGTTATCCGGCTTGGGTTTGCCCTTCCGTTATCGGACAAACCGCTGCTGGTACTCAGTCGAACTGATGAACGCCTTTACCATCTCCGCACGCTGAAAGTCTCCATTAAATCGGTTCAACTTATCGAGCCAGTATTGGAACCCTGACTCGTCAGCGTCTCGACGCAGGTATCCGAAGTATTCCATCATCACAAACATCTCATTCGACTTTGCTTTGACGAATGCTTCATTCTCAGCCACCTGGAGCAGCACGCCGGTGCGCGACAGGCTGCCGTCGTTGAGCCCGTTTACCAGGGCGTTGCGGTCGCCGCCAAACCGATTCCCGGTGTTCGCGATTAACGCGTCTACGAAAGCACTGCTGCTCAGCGCGTCGTACTTCGCGTGGAACGCCGGACGGTTAGCCCAATCGGCGAGGAAGGCTTGTTTGTTGGCCTGCATCTGCTGCGGCCAATCACCTAAACCGACAATTATGTTTTGCGCGATCGCCTGACGGTCAGGCATGAACTCACCATAACTCGGTCGCCGGCCGTAGCTGACGCGATACAGCGAATCGATCAGGCCGCCGGTCGCCTGAAATTCGATCGAGAAGAAGTATGCGGCTGAAACGTTGATGCGTTGATTTTCAACGCAGCTGTGATCACCGCCACAAGCAAGCACTTGATCGCTCCAGAAGTTGAGTCCCGATTCGTCAGGCTCGCGACCGAGGAAATCAAGATAGTGCTGCCTTACAAAATACTCAGGCGAGTCGAGCCGGTTGATGCTCGAGGTTACGTCAAGCGTTCCCGTAAAGACGGCGTTAGCAACGTTCCCGAGCAGCGAGAATGACCGGTTCTCGGGACTGAAGTGATAACCGCCGAGCGCCGGCTCGACAGTGTAAAAGCCCGTCGTCTCGACATTCTCGAAGCGATAGTTACCGTTGCCATCGGTGATGAATTTGCGATTCTCAGTTCCGAATAGATTCACCACAACACCCGCTAGTGGCGTACCGTAGCTATCGGTTATGCGACCGGTTACCGTTCCATCCGCCGCCGTTGGAGCTGACGTAT
>JBKPNP010000205.1:0-4595 GCA_046732775.1 Acidobacteriota bacterium | reverse complement strand
AACTTCTCCCAGGGTAGAAACCCTGGGCTGGAATTAGCGAACTCCTTCGGAGTTAATGCAATACCGTTCCCTTGAGCACGGCGTACGTTCAGGACTCTTGATCCCGCTGCAAGCCTGCGCGCTTATCGGTTCTGAAATTTGAAAGTCAGGCCGAAATAGATCCAGTACCAGATGAGCGCGAGCACCTGGAAAATAAGCGGGACGATAAACTCGGCCGAGTCTTTGACGATCGCCGGATCGTTAATGAATGCCGACAGCAATACCGCGATCAGCGACAGGATGCCGAACAAGAAAGCTATCCAGCGATAATCCCAAAAACTTGTCGCCGGTACGGTTTCGCGTCCCCAACCCGACCAGTTGACCCAAACAAAGTGGCTCAGGATCACTAGCCAGAAAATCCAGGTCATCAAGGCAAACAAACCCGGATTAATGTCGGAGCCGACCATGAACTTGCTCCAGTCTGACCCTATGTTGCAGCCCGCTATCAAGCCGCGCGCAGTGTTGTACATAAAATCGATGCAGGCCCCGAGGAACCATAGACGCAGTGGCAGCCTGACGATCGGATTGGTAAATGTCGTGAAGAAAAACAACGCCGAGAACAATACGATCAGTATCAGATCAATGAACTGTGGCATGGCCGGGAAGCCAGCGAGTCGCTGCGTGCGGCTACGCGTTGCACTCTCGCAACTGGTTCGCTCGACGACCGTAACAATTGTTGAAGCGTCGCCGATGGTCACGCCGTTGAGGAAGTTCCCGGATCGCGTTCGATGCGGGAACGGCGCCAGCTTCGGAGCGTTACCGGTAACCACCAGCGCGGCCATCATGTGTGTGCCTTCGTGAATGGTTGTTTGAAAAAAATAGAGCGCAGGCAAAGCGAGGAACAACCAGGCAAGTGCATTCCAGTCTGGGAACCAAAAATTCTTCAGGCGAGTAAGGTATTCCATTGAGACACCTCCGGTGAGTCGACGTCTGTCGGCGGCGCTTGATTGTTAGTTACATTTTGCAGCAGCCGGCATAACGATTGGTCTGAGGTTTCCTGCTTGAAAGGCCTGTAGGCCACAGTTTCGTGAGACGCTGTTTGGAAAGCGGATGATAACTGGAATTACGAGGTAGACAAAGTTTTTTGTGTCACCCGAGCCATTGCAGAACTTCTTCTTCGCCCGTTTTGCGCTCACCGCCGACGATATGAATGAAGTATTCTTCGAGCGACACGGGGGTCGCCTCCAGGCTTTCACCCACCGCGATTCCCTTCCGTAATTCATCAAGCGAGCCGGCTGCCAGCAACTTGCCCTGAGAGATGATGGCGATGTCGCTGCACAGGCGCTCAACGATCTCCAGCACATGAGAAGTAAGGAAGACTGTCAGACCACGCGCGGTCAGTCGCGATAACAAATCTTTCAGCGTGCGCGAAGCAATTGCGTCCACGCCTTCGAATGGCTCGTCAAGGAACAGCACCTCAGGACGGTGAATCAGCGCGCAGGCCAATGAAAGCTTTTTCTTCATCCCGTGGGAATACTCGACGACAAGTTTCTTCGGCTCGTCGCGCAGTTCCATCAGGTCGAGCAGCTCGCGCGAGCGTTCGACGATTTCGGCCTTTTGCAGTCCATACATGCGACCGGTGAACGCAAGCATCTCAGCGCCGGTCAGTCTCTCAAATAGATTAAGGTCTTCCGGGACCACGCCGATCCGTCTTTTCACTTCGAGTGGCTCGCTCGCGAGATCGCGGCCAAGTACGCGAATCGCGCCGCTCGTCGGTGCGAGTAATCCCGTCAACATTTTTATGGTGGTAGATTTGCCGGCGCCGTTGGGTCCGAGAAAACCGAAGAAGCTGCCGCGTGGTATGGCGAGGTTCAGATTATCAACGGCCAGGAAATCCTGGAACCAGCGGACCAGATTGTTTGTTTCGATCGCGAACGAGGCCGTCGCCGCGTCGCTTAGGCGTGATTCCAACATTGCTTAGGTTTTTACGCGGCGCCGCGCAACGCGTCAAGGCTGAAGAACGCTAGCGGAGTTTGAGCTAATAACAACCGAGAAAAGTTTAAGTAACGTCAAACGCAACACGGTCGGCGAGGAAGAAACTGAGAACTGAACAGGCTGGTACGGTGATCGCGTTAGCGCCGGTAACGGGGAAGCCAAGCTGACCGACAAGCAGGCTCATGAAAATAAGGTTACCGCAGATCGAAACGGCGCCGGTCGTGAGGTTGAATTTTACCAGCCGCCGAAAACCCTGCCGGCGGGTGGTTGTCGGCCGATCATTCCAGGTCCAACGCTGATGCCACGCAAAATTGTTCAGCACAGCCAGCTCCACCGCCAAAACGGTGGCCGCAAGATAATTGATGGAATGAACGCGGTGAGTGAGAACAAACAGCGCGGCAGATTGCAGGGCAAACCCCAACACGCCGACAACATTAAACTTCAGCCAATGCCTCATTACCGAACTCGAAACGCCCATCCTTAACGTTCGGGAAGCCGCTCGAGTTCGTACAGCGCGTGGGTGTTCTTTATCGAGGAGAAGACCAGCATCGCCGCCATCCCGATAGCGCCTACGACACCGGCGACATCGAAGAGCAGGAACCGGCGTCCGAACACTCGTGTGTGAGCGCTGTGCAGAAGAACGAGGTTACCGATGATGATCACTAACCTTATCTCGGTTGGACCCAGCTTCCACTGCGAAATCTTGAAGATGCCGAGCGCGTACGCCGCGAGGTAGGAGTTGATCGCCAGCATGAGGAATACGACCAGGACGACGGCGGCGATGCGTTCACTCATGTAACCGGAGATCGCGAGGCCAACGATCAGAAACATCGTCCCGAAAGTATCGATGATGTGATCGACATAGAAGCCGTAGCGCGGCCGTTGCCGGTCACGATAACGGGCAAGTGTGCCATCGAGACTGTCGCCAAACCAGTTCAGAAAAATGCAGACGTTTACGAGGTGAAGCAGGTTTGGATTGTCGCCGCTCGCCGCGTAAAAAACTCCGGCCAACAGCATTGCCACGAGTCCGAGCAGGGAGAGGTGATCGGAATTAACCCACTGCGGCATGCGACGGGCGAGTCCGCGCAATGCTGCGCGCTCGAGGGGTGCGAGCACACTCGTCTGCTCGCGTTTAGCGTCTTTGAATTTGTTAGTCATTACGTTATCCAGGGCTTATAACCCATTGCTGGCAATTTCCGTCTTGAACGGTTGCCGCAAGCCTTTCTTCGCTTCGTCGTGAGCAGCGTAAATGTCCGGCCGCGTCAGCACTTCGCGATACTGCGCGAGCGCGTCGTCGCGTTTGCCTGCCAAATCAAAAGCACGTGCCGCATATAAATGTGCCATCGTCACCAGGCTTGGCTCGGCGCGTTCAGCTTTGGTGGCCGCAAGAAATTCTTTGGCGGCGCGCTCCTGCTCGCCGGCTGTCAACAACACTTCGCCATACTTGAAGTGGACAAGATCGAGCGCTCGCGACACGGTGTCGCGCACGGAGCGATCGTGCAGCAATTCTTCAAACGTCGCGAACGCTTCCTTTTCCGCCTTGACCGCGGCCTCGACGTTTTTGTTTTTTCGTTCGACTTCTGCCTGCGACACGAGCGCATCGGCAGCCTCTAACCTGAACAGATAATTTCTTGGATATTTCGCCATCAGCTCGCGCGCGAGAGCCAGCGCATCGCCGTAACGCTTTTCTCGCGTGTACAAAACAATTAACAACGTCTTCGCATCGTCGCGTGACCATTTGCCTTCTTTAGAAACGCGTTCGACAAGCTGCAATCCCTTCCGCTTGGATCCGCGAAAGCCAACCACGCCGACGACCATTTTCACGGGCAGCGGCAAGGAGGCGACCGCGTATTCGTAGAGACCGAGCGTGAGATTGGCGTCAACACGCGTCGGGTCGAGTTTCAAAACGTCCCGATGATGCTCGACGGCATCGTTTCCATCTTTGAGTGCGGCGAAGTGTCGCCGCTCAACAGCTTCTTCAAAAGACGCCTTAAGCCCTTCGATCACGGCGAGCCAGTCCAACGCATCAACGTCCTTCGGATTCTGTTTCAGCGCTAACTCGGCCCGGCGTTTGGCTTCCCGTGAGAGGTTGCGAAACTCTGCGACTGTCTTCGGATCGACCTTGTCGTCTCCGCTCGAGTAAAACCCCTCTGAGCTATAGAGCGAGGCCTGTAACCGGCGACTCTCGTAAAGCGTCTTGATCCAAACTCGCGCTGCCAGCAATTGCGGGCCAGCCGGCGACGCCGGATACAGCCGATCGAGCTCCTTGAATTCTCGCTGAGCTTTTTCGTAGTCAAGATTGTAGAGCGCTTCAAGGCCACTAGCTCGGAGGGCATTTTGCTTTGCATCATCGACTGCTGCCGGACTCTGCTGTGCCACCACACTACCGGCGAGAACGAACAGAAACAGTAAAATGTATAAACTTCTCAACGTTTTAAACCTCAACCTCTTTTAAGAATCTGGTATTCCCAGTTTGATCTTGTTAACGCAAACTGTCAGTTTGCATGCGCGTTGAATGCCCTTCATTGTTTGCTTTGCAAATTAGGGCACCCATCGCGATCTATCTTCCTCTAACTAAAACTTTCCAGGTACTTCACGCCCGCGCCCGTGTTGAATAAGAC
>JBKPNP010000204.1:0-1713 GCA_046732775.1 Acidobacteriota bacterium | reverse complement strand
CCCACTTGATCGCGAAAGCTGCCCGAGCGTTCGAACATTCCATTCAACCGAAAAGCCAAGCGGTCGTTGAGCGCGCGATTAAAGTCGCCGAGCACCCTTTTGTTACCAAATGAACCGCCCTGAAAAGTGAATTCGGTGATCGGTGTAAAGCCTGCTTCTTTGGTTACGCGATTCACCACACCGCCACCACCGCCTCGGCCGAAGATCATGGCGTTTGGACCCTTCAACGCTTCAACGCGCTCCAGATTATACAAATCGCGGTAGTACTGGACGTCATCGCGGACGCCATCGAGGAAGAAATCAGCCGACGAACTGTTGCCCCGGATCACAAGCTGATCGCGATTGTTTTCTCCCTGGTGCGTCGTGATGCCGGGAACGTAGCGCACGACGTCGGCAATACTCTGCATGCCCTGGTCCTTGATGACTTCGCGCGAGATAACCGCGATCGATTGCGGCACGTCACGCAGCGGCGTGAGCGTTTTGGTCGCGCTGCTCACCGCAAACGGCTCCATACCAACCATATCGGTAACCGTCACGGTCCCGGTGTACCCGGATAGTTGCAGCACGATGTCCAACGGATCGAAGTTGGTTGGCTGCGAACGCACGGTGGTTGAAGCCTCAGCAAATCCTTCGGCGACACAGTTCAAGGTGTATTCGCCGGGTTCCAGCAGCAGGGAAAACTCTCCCGCTGCGTTCGTGAACGTGGAGCTGGTGTCACTGCGCCCGGTTCTCGTCGCCGTCACTTTTACATTAGGAATCGCGGCGCGAGTTGGATCCAGGACGCGCCCGCGAAGTTCGGATTGAACAATGAACTCGCCGCCAGAGACGGATGCGTAGGCAGGGATATTTAGCAGCCCGACCAGGAGAAGAAGTATGAAAGATTGTTTGTAGCGCATTATCGAACTGATTTAATTGAAATTGAAAACCGTTTTCAACTGGAGCTTTGTTAGATTAGCGGAGGGCGTAATCTCTGTCAAACCTAATTGTAAAGGGAGGGTGCCTTAGCGGTCGCCGCAGATGAGTTCCGCAGCGAGCAGTGGCAACGTTAGCTCGTGATGACCGGTGATTGCGAATCCTTTGCCGGCCCCGTTAGCGGTAGGACGGCGGACGACGTTGGTGAGCGGCCGGTAAGACTGGATGAAATCGAAATTCGCTGTGGTGATATCAGCGGCCGGGTACCCGAGGTTGCGCACGAGTGTGAGTGCTTTCAGGAAGACTTCCGGTAGCGTTACCGCTGAACCAATATTCAGATACACTCCGCCGCCGTCCATTCGGCGGACAATTTCGGAGAGCAGGCGAAAGTCAGTGTGGGTGGTTGCACCCAGCGCCGCGCCCTCGGCTTGCGGATGGAAGTGACCGATGTCGCCGCCGATTGTTAAGTGCGCGGTGAACGGCACGCGTGCCTCGTACGCAGCGCAGAGTAGTGAGAGATTCTGATGTTCTGGTTTTAGGTCCAACAGAGCGCGACCGGTCGCTTCGCCCAGGCCAATTCCATCGCGCGCACCTTCTTGGGCCGCGCGATTTAGAAGTTTGCCGGTTTCGTCAGCGCCTCCGAACGCGCCCTCACCAAGGGTGGCGTCTACGTCTTCCGAAGTAGAACCAACCATCGCCAATTCGGAGTCGTGCACCAGGACCGATCCATTACCCGCGATCGCCGTCACGAATCCGCGCTTCATCAAGTCGATGATTAGAGGCGCCAGACCGGTTTTGATT
>JBKPNP010000203.1:0-4227 GCA_046732775.1 Acidobacteriota bacterium | reverse complement strand
GCTGCTTGGACATGTACATCATATCCAGGATACCGCCTGCGCCGGCTTTGCCTTTCACTGAACCCGACTTGCCAACGATGGCCTGGTTCAGGCGTGGGCGGAACAGCGTGTACTGTCCTTTTGAAACTGCAAGAATCTCGTGCTGCGGTTTCTGCCATTCGATTCGGACGGACGCATCACGACCGCTTGAAGGCAGATACAAAACCCAACCGCTGTAATTTTCTTTGTCGCGCAACTGCGCGTTGTACTTCTCCATGCTTAGGCTGGCTTTCAGCGACCGCAGGGATTGACGGTTCCGTTCCATTCGATTCAAGACCGAACTTACTAAACCGGCGCTCTGCGCATTGGTGGCTCGGGGTGCGCCGGCGAGCGCAGCTACCAAAACAGCCAAAGCAATACCAAGGGGAAACAATTTCTTCATAACAACTCCTCTAAACAAAAGCCCATTGAATTGGAACACCTTCCAAACTGGCGACGGGGCCCCAAAAAACCTCGTAATTATAAGGGAAGGTCAACGTATGTCAACTTCATAAGCGCGAATCTTACCGTCGTCGCCGACCACTTTCCGAACACTCGTCACTTCCGTGTTTGGGTGCCCGGTAATGCTTCGAATTACCTGCTCTACGCGACCCTTATCATCCACGTTATCAATAAGTTCCGCCCCAACCAGCACGGTTGAGGCGACGGGGCTTTGATGCGCTAAAACGCCCCTCCGTTCGCCATTTTCAAACCAGCTTTTTGGGGTCAAAAAGATGAAGATTAGGATAAGGAGACATAGCCCATCCCATTGCCACGTGTTGCGTGCGTAGTTCCAAAAAAACAGCTTTTGGAGAACTGATAACAACTTCAATTACCTCGGAGATTTCGCAGATGCGTGTGCAAGTCGCAGGCCGGAGCGAACGGCGAATGCTCGCATTCTATCCCGTCAAAAAGATCATGTAAATCGAATGTTGGCGTCGCTACAACTGAACGCTGGCTGCAGGTTCAACAATGTGACCGTCGCGCATTCTGACTATATGTCGGCACATTGCTGCGGCTTCAGGATTGTGAGTGATCATGATGATCGTCTGGTTGAAGCGATAGTTCAGCTCCTGAAACATGTTGAGGACAAGCGCGGAGTTTTCCGAATCGAGATTGCCGGTGGGCTCGTCCGCCAGAACAATCGCGGGTCTAGTGACCACTGCACGTGCCAGCGCCACGCGTTGTTGTTCACCGCCGGACAGTTCGAGCGGTTTGTGGTGTAGTTTGTCTTCGAGTCCCAGCAGTTTCAAGACTTCGCGGCGTCGCTGCGGGTCTTCTCCGCCATTGCCGTGAATCCGTTCGGCCAGACGCAGGTTTCCTTCAGCGGTGAGCGTCGGAAACAAATTGAAGCGTTGAAACACGAAACCGATTTTTCGCCGCCGAATGTCGGTGCGTTTGGCATCGGAAGCTGCGGTCAGATCCTCGTCGTCAATAACGATGCGGCCCGTCGATGGTGTTAAGAGCCCGCCTAGCAGGTGCAGCATCGTCGACTTCCCGCAACCCGAGGGACCCATGATCGCGACAAACTCACCCTCATGCACGTCGAGCGATACGCCTCTCAGTGCCGGCACATCAACTTTGCCGACTTTATAGGTTTTGGTGAGGTTCTCAGCCTTAAGAATAGTTCGCATAGAAGTTCGAAAGATTCCGATTAGTTAACCGGAAGACGAGCCGTTTGCAGCTTCACTCGGAATGGGTGATGTTAATACAGGCAGAGGTTTAATAGCTACCAGCGGAAGGTCACGGCGTTACCGTGCTTTTGCTGCGTTGCCGCGCATCAAGATCCATCTCAGGCAATTGCCACCGGTTCTCCAGCACAAAAGCCTCGGGCTGATATTCTTTGTTGATAGTGACTGTCGCCGGTTCCTGGTAAGCAATGCTAAGTTTATAGCGATCGTGAGGACGCGTAATCTCGATGCGTGACGGCAATCGCAGCTCGCCGGTTTCTCCGAACGGTTTTTCATCCCAGTAGGCTACATCGGTGATGAGCAGCCCTTGCTCATTGAACGACTGGATGCGTGCGAGTCTTATCCCATTGATGCGGTCAAACCAAAATCTTCTTAAGAGTCGCGCTTCACCCGCCGCGGCCGCCGAAAACTCCTCCAGCAAATAATATCCACGGACAATACGAACACCCGATTTTGCCTGGGGTCGAGTATCCGGTTCTTCCTGGTAAAACTCGCTGCGCGCGTAGGAGTATCCGCTTTGGGCCACGTCCTGGATGCGGCTGACCATCAACGCGTCGGTGAGATGTTGCGGGCGCAAGTTAGAGAGCGCGCTAACGGCCTCCTTCGCATTCTGCGCCTTCCGCGATTTATCCGCCGGGGCTGTTCCATCTATCTCGAGTTTTTCGTAGGTTGCGTTATTGGTTCCCTTCACGAAGCGTCGATACTTGTCATCGCCCTGAAGCACCGCTACACGGAACGATTCACCATTCGACGTCATATGCGCGATGTCTTTGGAAATGAATGGAACTTGAATGATCAGATAAATATTGCCCGGACGTTGCACGGTTATTTGACCATCCGCCTGCTTGTACTTCTCGGCGACACCAGACTCCGCAAACGAAGTGTCTTCAAACACGATATCCACCTTGCCATGGATCGAGTTGACCGTAGCCAGCCGATTAATCTCATTAATTAATTGCGACGTGTTTGCGTCAGATAACGGTGTGAGAAGTGGCGGCACCTGAATTTTCTTGTGAGTGCCAAACAAGCCACACCCGCTCGAAAACATCCCGACCGAGATTAACAATGCGATTAATGGCAGCCGTGTGAGAGGGCGCTGAGCAGCAATTCGTTTGGGCATCAAAAGGGGTCTCTAAGAAAGTCCACGCCAATCACAAAGGTCTTAAATTAGACGGTCAAGCTAACAAAGACGTTTTTCCTTGTCAACGAATGCGATTTGCCGCTTTGGCGCAAAATTCGGCGCGCTGTAACGCGAAAAATTGCCCCGAGGTTATTCCAGCTCGAGTTCCGGTTTATCGAATTTATGGCGCAACTTGTTAATTGTATTCAGCACTTGCGGCCGGCTGACCAGTTTGCGTTCGAGCCGGCGTCTGCCGGGAAAATCGAGCAGCATGACGCCAAGTAAAATCGTCAGGATTCCCTGGCCCGGCACTCCCGGGACTGACATCAATATGCCGAGTACAACCAGCACAACCCCCAGTAAGTTCTTACCGATGATTAGTAGATAGCGGACCGCCGGCGATTTGTCGGCGAACAACTCACGCGGGCGATCCTCTTTGAAATAATCAGCGGGAATCTTGACCATAATCACGGACACGATTGCCAGGCTAATCGAGAACGTGATCACAAATAACAATACGGCGAGCAGAATGCTTTGCCAGGTGATGAATCCCAGGAGTTCGGTTTGCATTTCAGTTCTGTGTTAACTCAATTGAGTTCGCGACGCGCTGCCAACAACGTCTGCAAGAGTTCGGTCACAATCTGTTCGGCGGCCGGCGGCAGTTGGAAACTACAGTTATCCGCCACCTCCCAAAACTCGTCGAGACCTTTCGCTCCGGCGCGCTGCATAGCGTAAGCCTGGACCAGCAGATCGATTATGTCAGCAGCCTTAACCAGACGCGACTCCAGACTTCTGCGCTGTTCGTACTCGTCAAACAAGGCTTTGTAGTCAGTCGCTGCGGTGCCGAGTTCGGCAACGATATCGGCGAAGGCGCGCGTCTCTGCGTTTCTTCTCGAGTCCGCCGTGAAATAGGTAGCGCCGGTTCGCGGCATATCGCCAACACGCGTTTCGGCCCAGTCATGAATCAACGCCAGGCGCACCACGCGTTCGCAATCAACGGCTAACCCAGCTGCCTTCACTTTATCAGCCAATAGCATTGCCGTGGCGCACACGCCAAAAGAATGCGCGGCAACAGATTCAGTGCCGTTGGGCAAGCCTCGCAGTGCCCAGCCGGTCCGCTCGAGTCGCTTGAGGCGTTGCAGTTCGATCAGCGTTGTCAGCATGCCGATACTCTAACGCGGCTGTTCGCAGTCACAAAATCAGTTTCATGAGGATAGGACAGAGGTCAGGAAAGAAAGAAACGGCGGCCACGTCGTACGCGCGCCGCCGTTTTAAAAGGGGCTTCGGTGAATAATTACTCGTGTCCGGCGCCCACAGTTGCTGATTGGGTTAGCACCAGCTGAAAGTTTGTGCCCTTTTCGAGGCGCAGGTTTTGACCCTGCAACGACAGAACAGACG
>JBKPNP010000202.1:0-3253 GCA_046732775.1 Acidobacteriota bacterium | reverse complement strand
TTGCTATTGCTATTCAATAACACCTGAATCCAAGCAGCTCGCAAACTAACAGTTTGCTTTACAGATTTAGCCGAAGTGGCGGAACTGGCAGACGCGCACGTTTGAGGGGCGTGTGAGGCAACTCGTGGGGGTTCGAGTCCCCCCTTCGGCACCATCTCCTTACAAATCTTGAGTTCATAATTTAGCCCACAATACGGTTCGAATCGTCCTCGGGATATCGCCGCCATAAATCTTATTAACCCAGATTACAGAAACGCTGCCAGGCGAACGTCTACCTGGCACTCGAAATAAACAACGCTCCGCGGGATAAGGAAGACTCAGATAGGCATAGGTCAGCAGTCCTGCGCCCCAATACCTGCTGAACCGGGTCGCTGGCCGGAGCCATAGCCCGCTGGCCTGGGTCTGTGACAGAGTCCGTACTGCTTGGATGAAATATGATTATTCAGAGTTTTAAGAAGAACAACTCACGAACATTGGCCCTGGCCGTCCTGATAGTCGGTGCGCTTTCCCTGGTGCTCGCCAATCAATTGCAGCGCTCGGCGTTAGCGCACGCAGACGCGAGTCAGCTAACGACCAAAGCGCCCGCGACCGCAGCGCAGTTCGCTGAACGCTACGGCGAGTTGCCGCTTCGCTTCGAGGCCAACGAAGGCCAGACCGACGCGCAGGTAAAATTTCTTTCTCGAGGCCACGGTTATGATTTGTTTCTGACGGCTACCAGCGCCGTGCTGACGCTGCGCAAGCCGCAGTCATCACCGAACGAATTGAATGCTGAGGCAGGCGTCACTCACGTCCTGCGCATGCAGCTTTTGGGCGCGAATTCCGGAACGCGCGTTGAGGGGCAAGATGAACTGCCAGGCAAAGTCAATTACCTGATCGGAAATGATCCAAAGAAGTGGCATGCCGATATTTCGCTTTACGGGAAGGTGTCCTACAAAGATATCTACCCCGGCGTCGACATGGTCTACTACGGAAATCAACGACAGCTGGAGTACGACTTCGTGGTTGCGCCTAATGCCGATCACCGCGCTGTGAAGTTTCGTCTGGACGGTGCGCAAGGTCTCAGGATTGATGCTGGGGGCGACCTGGTGTTAATAGTCGATCAAACTGAGGTAAAACTTCGCAAACCCATCATTTATCAGGTTACAAGTCAGGGTGAAAAAGCCGAAGTGATTGGAAGCTACGCTCTGAAAGGCAACGAAGTAAGCTTCAATATCAGGAAGTACGATGCGACTAAGGCACTGGTAATCGATCCGGTGCTTTCTTACTCAACCTATTTCGGACCTGCCGCAACCTCGCTGGCGGTTGCGGTCGATAGCGCTGGTAACGCTTATCTGACCGGACGCGCCACCAACAACAACTTTCCCACCACCGTTGGCGCGTTGAAGACTAACGCCGCGCAGGACGTGCCCGACGCGTTCGTTAGCAAAATGAATCCCAGTGGCACGGCGTTGGTTTATTCAACGTTTCTGGGCGGCAACAGTCAGGATGTCGGCAACGCTATTGCAGTGGACGCGTCTGGAAACGCCTTTATCACCGGTGAAACCACTTCCGCGGATTTCCCCACAGTTAACGCCATAAGAAGCAACTCTTCGAACTTCCTTCAGACTGCGGACGCAGGTGCACACTGGAGCGGGAAGTTTATTGGGCCACCGAATGGAATCGTCAATGTTTTGGCAATTGATCCGCTTGCCCCAAATACCATGTACGCAGGGATGGGCCTTAACGGTGGTGGCGGCGTCTATAAGACAACCGACGGCGGCAGTAACTGGACGGCTCTTAACACTGGCCTGACGAACGCGAATTGCCCGGCGCTGGTGATTGACTCGACAACTCCCTCGACACTGTATGCGAGTCTCAACCCGAATAATTCCTCCGGCGCCGGACTTTATAAAAGCATCGACGGCGGAGCGACCTGGACGATCCTGACAAATGGTATCAGCGGCGTAACTGTGAGCGCGTTGGCAATCGATCCCTCGTCGCCGTCGACGGTGTATGCCGGAGGGTCTTCTTTCGGGCTCTACAAGAGCACCAATGGGGGCGCTTCATTTACGAATTCGAGCACCGGCATCAACTTCGGCGGGATCAATGCGATTGCGGTCGATCCCAACAACTCGGCAACGGTTTATGCCAGTGCAGGGGGCGGTGGAGTCTTCAAGACCATTAACGGCGCCGGTAATTGGGCGCAGGTCAACACGGGGCTGACGAACACAAGTATCCGGGTCCTCGTGATCGACTCCGCGGGAAACATCTACGCAGGGAGTTTCGGTGGCGGCCTGTTCAAGAGCACCAACGGCGGTAGTAACTGGAATCCGCTTAACAACGGTTTGCCGGCGTTCACTGCTGTGACTTCGTTGGCGTTGAACTCTAACGCTTCGACGCTGTTCCTCGGCACAGCGAGCGGCCGGATCTTCAAGAGCATTGACAGCGGCAACAACTGGACGGTGACGTACGAAACCCTGACCCGTGCCAGTTTCAGTTCGTTGGTGATTAACCCGGGGAACAGTTCGGTTCTGTATGCTGGTGTGAATGTTCAAAGGGACTCACTAGTCGATCGCGAAGCTTTCGTTGCGAAGCTGAATCCAACGGGCTCGGCACTCTTATACTCAACTTATCTTGGCGGTGCCGGGGACGACACCGGGCGAGGTATTGCCGTCGACGCAAGTGGTAATGCCGTGGTGACCGGACAGACGTCTTCCACGACTTTCCCACTCGAGGCAGCCTTTCAGACGACATTGAAGGGTGGCACGGACGCGTTTATCACCGCCTTTAGTCCAACGGGCACTTCACTGATCTATTCCACTTACCTCGGTGGCGACAGTAACGACACCGCAAACAGCGTGGCCACCGATACAAGTGGAAGCGCGTACGTGACTGGCTCCACCAGCTCAACAAACTTTCCGGTAGCCAACGCTTTCCAGTCCACGCTCAACGATCAGTTGTTTGGGCAAGATGCATTTGTCACCAAGCTCAGCAGCGCCGGCGCACTGGCCTACTCAACCTATCTGGGTGGCAACGCCCTGGATACCGGTTTCTCGATTGCAGCCGATTCATCAGGTAACGCGTACGTCGCAGGTTCCAGCAACTCAAACAACTTCCCCTTAATGAACCCGGTTGAGCCAACGAACCGCGGCGGGTTTGTCACCAAACTCAATAACCTGGGATCGGGTTTGGTTTATTCCACGTACCTCGGAAACACTCGCGGCATCGCCGTCGATGCAGCGGGTAATGCTTATGCGACCGGGTTTACGAACTC
>JBKPNP010000201.1:0-2668 GCA_046732775.1 Acidobacteriota bacterium | reverse complement strand
GACAGGTTTCAGTTTCGCCAGTCCCTTTTCGTCGTCGGCTATTGCTCGTTCGAGAATCATTTTGACTTCAGGCGGCGCGAGGGGTTTGAGCACGAGCACGCGTGAACGAGACAGCAAGGCCGCGTTAACTTCGAACGAAGGATTCTCAGTGGTGGCGCCTATCAGCGTGACCGTGCCGTTTTCCACTGCGGGCAACAGCGCGTCTTGCTGGGCCTTATTGAAGCGATGGATTTCGTCGATGAAGAGGATAGTGCGCTTGCCATATTCGCGTTCGTGCCGCGCCTCGGTGATCGCGGCGCGCAAATCTTTGACACCGGAGAAGACTGCGGAGAGGGCAACGAAACGCGCTTCCGACTTTTCTGCCAGCAGGCGAGCGAGCGTAGTCTTGCCGGTGCCCGGCGCACCCCATAGGATCAGCGACGGCAAGTTTGCCGAGCCTTCCAGCAAGCGCCGCAGGATACGACCTTCACCGACGAGATGGCTCTGGCCCACGAACTCCCGGAGCGAACGTGGTCGCATGCGCTCCGCCAGCGGCGCCGCCGGTTCGGCAGTTTCGTCCGCAACCGATTTGCTAAAAAGGTCACCTGTGGTTGAATACGCCATGTTTTAAATCGTGTGAGTTAATTATCGCTGAAAGTCGGGCAACACGCGACCGTTCATCCTTCGGATTTCGCAGCGAATCTCTACGAGATTTCGTTGAAAACTTAAAGGGAACGCGGTCAACTCCATCTTCGTATATTGAGCCGAACGCAGATAACCCGCGTTATTTGAAAGTAATCAGCGGGAAGATTGGGGAACGACGACGATGACAGACGCAACCAACGTTTTGAGAGTAATCGGTATTATTCTTCTGGGCATTTTTGTTTTTGCGGTGGGCATACCTTTGGTGATGGCGGCCGCGGGCATAACCCTCGGCATCATCGGCATTCTTTTTAGCATCGCCGTGCTGGTAATAAAGTTGGCGGTTGTGATCGCCATTGCTTACCTCGTGTTGGTAGGCGTCCGCGCGGTATTGCGGTAGACGAAGATTCCACGCTCGCGGCGAGTACAAACCTCAATACTTAACTCGCCGCAACATCAACCAGCCACACACAAGCAATCGAGACACCAGCTAATCGTCGGAATTCGAAGCGGACTCGCGCGTCCGCTAAACGTTGAAGCGAAAGTGCACCACGTCGCCTTCCTGCATGACGTAGTCTTTCCCTTCGAGTCTTGCCACGCCCTGTTCGCGTGCCGCCACCGTTGACCCTGTGCGTATTAAATCATCGTAGCCGACAACTTCCGCGCGAATGAAACCTCGCTCGATGTCCGAATGGATCGTGCCGGCCGCTTGCGGTGCGCGAGTGCCCTGAGGGATTGTCCAGGCCCGCACTTCCTTCTCGCCCGCCGTTAGAAACGACATCAAACCCAGCAGGTGATAGGCGCTTTTGATTAGCCGGTCAACGCCGCTGCCTGACACGCCCAAACTCTTCAAATACTCTTCACGCTCTTCCGGTGGCAACGAAACAAGTTCAGCCTCGAGTTGTGCGCAGATCACAAGACACTCGGCGGCTTCGTCGTTCGCAATTTTTTGCACGGCCTGTACCTGCGAATTCGCTTCCGGATTTGCGAGGGTGTTTTCGTCGACGTTAGCGGCGTAGATTGTCGGCTTCATTGTGAGCAGGAAAAAGTCGCGAGCAACCGCGCGCTCATCGTCTGTCAGCGCGACTGTGCGCGCAGACTTACCCTGTTCCAGCACCGGCAAAAGTTTCTCGAGCACAGCCAGTTCCGCTTTCGCAATTTTGTCGCCGCCCTTCATGTTCTTCTGCGCTTTGTCGCGCCGGCGTTCCGCGGTGGCCAAATCCGCGAGCGCCAATTCGATCTGAATCGTTTCGATATCGCGTGCCGGATCGACTGAGCCTTCGACGTGAATAACGCTGTCGTCTTCAAAGCACCGAACTACCTGTACCACCGTGTCAGTCTCGCGGATGTTCGCGAGAAACTGGTTGCCCAGGCCTTCACCTTTTGAAGCGCCGCGCACGAGTCCGGCAATGTCGAGAAACTCGACGGTGGCGGGGATGATGACCGTAGTCTTCACTAACTTGGCGAGTGGCGCTAGACGTTCGTCCGGCACCGCGACCACGCCCACGTTTGGTTCAATCGTCGCAAAGGGATAATTCGCCGCGAGGGCGGCTGTTTGCGCAGTTAGCGCATTAAAAAGCGTTGACTTGCCCACGTTGGGCAAGCCAACAATTCCTGCTCGTAACATTCGTTTGATTTCCTCGTTCAGGAAACTAACCGATAAATTTCGTAACGGTCAACACCGTAGAGTGCGGTGCCAGGTAACCGCACTCCAAGTAATTGCCTAATTTTGAATCGCTGTGCGTCCTCAGTGTTCTCTGTGCCTCTGTGGTGGATCATGGCCAAGTTAATCCACCACGGAGGCACAAAGAACACTGAGGACGCACAGTGGAAACCTGAGATTACTATCGCACTTCAAAGGAGTAACAGCTCGCGCCGAAAGTTCGCGTATAATCTCGGCGCCCTATTATCCCGCGATAACGAAAAGGACCGACGGAACCAGCGGCCTTCGCAGAGTAGTTCTCCGTCAGTGAACACGTGATCATATCGCTTGCGCTCGTGCTACTCGTCACCGCGAGCGGTGTCCTGATTAGTTATAGCTACGACG
>JBKPNP010000200.1:0-4486 GCA_046732775.1 Acidobacteriota bacterium | reverse complement strand
GAACAAGAAATTTGCTGACAAGTCGGCGCAAAACATCGGCGGCGACGCGGTGACTCCGGAAACGAACTCACCCTCCACGCCCGGCATGCATTCCGCCACACGCAAGGGTGAGTCGGCTGGCGAAACGGCATTTAAGGGACGCTTGAAAACTTCGCGGGCCGCAACCAAACGTCGATGACACGAGCTGCTGTTCACCAAAGTTCCGCCAGGCGTCGATCGCCAAAGTGGATATTAACGCTGCTGGTTATCTTCGGCGTCTCATCTCTGCTCTGCGCAAACGCGGACAAACGTCCGAGCGTAATTGCTCAAACGAAGTCGCGGCCTGCACTCATCGCCGTGATCTCACGCACCGACGATCCTGATCAAGCCACGATGGATGCGGTGGTGTTGGTCGAAAACGGCAAGTTGCGCCGGCCTTATCCTGAGGAAGGCGAAGCCGGGCAAAACAGTTTTGGGTCGGTCTACTTCAAGCCGGGAAAAAGCTACAGCGTGACGTTCGGCGGCGGGAAGATCGGCAGTGCCACCGTGAAAGCCTTCCAAATGGGATGTAACAACATCCACGCGAGCGCGAGTCTGAACGACAACGGGCGAGTTCCCGCGAACCTGTCGGCCTTGGCCACCGACTCGGAGGTTTTGGCGGGGAAAGCCAGTTCTCGTCGGGCGCCAACGGAGATCGAGCGCGCCGCGGTTATGAAAATGGTGCGGCAGATTTATAGCGCGCGCGGCACCCGAGCCAACCTTTTGAAGTCCATTACAACTACAAACCTCACGGCAACCGACCTGAACGGTGACGGCAAGCTCGAGTTGATCGGAAGCTTCGTGTTGGCAACCAGCGGTAGAGCCCGTCGTGATCTTTTGCTTATCGCCGAACCGCAAAACACAGATGCGGGGTTCAGAGCGGCACTGGTGGATTTTCAGTCGTACAAGATGCCGCCCGAGGAATTTGACTCCGCTATAGACTTCGTCGACCAGCTCGATCTTGACGGCGACCACGTGGCCGAGGTGTTCGTGCGTCAACACGGCTTCGATGCGTATGGCTACGGGATTTACAAAAAGATCGCAGGGCGGTGGCGTCAGGTGTACACGTTTGTTGGCGACGCGTGCTGACCATGTGCCGTCTGCCCCGTCATAGACCGTGCGTATACGCACAACTCCGCCTCTATATTTTTTGCTTCTGACTGACCTTAGTGCAATAATCCGCCCGCTCCAGTAACAATCCAGCGGGCGCGTTCTCTTCTAACAATCACATCGCAGCCAAACTTCTTTCGACGCCTGAGGTCGAACGCACGCGGAGTCTAATCATGTCGCAGCCTCTCAAACTACTTGTCGCGGTTATCGTTTTACTCGCCGGCTCGCTGGGTTCATTTCAGGCGCAGGACGCAAACAAAGACGTCCTCGGCGCGCTGCGCTATCGCTACATTGGCCCGCTCGGCAACCGCGTGACGTCGGTGGTTGGCGTTCCCGGTGAACCAAATCTCTATTACGTCGGCGCGGCCTCGGGAGGCATCTGGAAAACAATTGACGGCGGCATTCATTGGGATCCGGTATTCGATAGCCAACCCGTGTCCTCGATCGGATCGCTGGCAATTGCGCCGTCTGATCCGAATGTAGTTTGGGCGGGCACTGGCGAGGCACACATTCGCAGTCATATCTCGGTCGGCGCCGGAATCCATAAATCTACTGACGCCGGCAAGACCTGGCGATTGATGGGACTTGAAAAAACGGGACGCATCGGCCGCATCGTGATCGATCCGAAGAATCCGGACGTCGTGCTGGCCGCGGCGATGGGACACAGCTACGGACCACAACAGGAGCGCGGCATCTTCCGCACGGCTGACGGCGGCAAAACCTGGGACCGCGTTCTGTTCACCGACGAAAACACCGGTGCTTCTGAAATCGTGATGGATCCGTCCAACCCGCGCACGCTCTTCGCCGGCATGTGGCCACTCGAGATTCATACCTGGGGCCGCGAGAGCGGCGGACCGGGCAGCGGCATTTACAAATCCACCGACGAAGGTTTGACCTGGAAAAAACTGACGGGCCACGGCCTGCCGACGCGCACGACCGGCAAGATCGCGATGGCGATCGCAAACTCGAATCCGAATCGCATTTACGCGTTGATTGAGACCGGAGACGGCGTGCCGGTTAACGGCAAGGAAACCGATCGCGGCAAACTGTGGCGTTCAGAGGACGGCGGCGACAACTGGCGTCTCGTGAGCTACGACCGCACCCTGGGCGGCCGCACGCATTACTACTTCCGAGTTGTTGCCTCGCCTGATAACGAAAACGAAACCTATTTTCTCACCGCCTCCTTCAGTACTTCGATCGATGGCGGGGAAACTCTCCGAACCGGCGGCGGCTTCGGTAACTCTCCCGGCGGCGACAATCACGATCTGTGGATCGATCCGACCAACCCCAGCCGCATGGCCGTGGCAAACGACGGCGGCATCTCGCTGTCCGTTACGCGCGGCAAAACCTGGAACCGCATTCAACTTCCGATCGCGCAGATGTATCACGTGACCGTGGACAATCGTGTGCCTTACTTCGTTTACGGCAACGAACAGGACGATCCATCGTATCGCGGTCCCAGTAACACGCGCGGCGGTGGTTTGATTCCGCGCGGCGCCTGGCAACCGGTCGGTGGCGGCGAAAGCGGTTGGGCCACACCCGATCCGGTGGACAACAACATTATCTGGTCGAGCGCGTCGGGCTCAGGCAGCGTCGGCGGGATCGTCGAGCGCTTCAATCTCACGAGCGGACAGGGACGGAACGTCGAAGTCTGGCCGGATCAAACGAATGGATCGACGGCGGCCGAGCTGAAGTACCGGTTCGTCTGGACAATGCCGTTGACCATCTCCCCGCACGATCACAACCGGCTTTACGTTGGCAGTCAGTATGTTCATCAAACTACCGATGCGGGCCAGAGTTGGCAGTTGATCAGTCCTGACCTCACCACGAACGACAAAACCAAGCAGGGCTTCTCCGGTGGCCTGACCGGGGACAATATCGGCGTCGAATACGCGCCCGTGGTTTTCGCGATTGCCGAGTCGCCGAAGGAGAAAGGCTTGATCTGGGCCGGTACAAATGACGGGCTGGTTCAGCTGACGCGCGACGGCGGCAAGAGCTGGACGAACGTAACGAAGAACATTCCTAACTTGCCGGCGTGGGGCACGGTCAGCAACATTGAACCGTCGCGTTACCACGCCGGCGCCGCTTACATCACGGTTGATTTCCACCAGGTGAACAACCGCGATCCGTTTGTTTACAAGACGAGCGATTACGGCAAGTCGTGGCGTGCGATCACGAACGGCATTCCGCGCAACATGCTTAGCTACGCGCATTGTGTTCGCGAGGATCCAGTTCGCCAGGGTTTGTTATATCTCGGCACCGAGGGCGGCCTGTTCGTTTCCTTTGACGACGGCGCGAACTGGGAAGCCCTGCAGTCTAACCTGCCTCATGCGCCGGTCTACTGGCTGGTGATTCAGGAACATTTCAACGATCTGGTGATCGCTACTTACGGCCGCGGTTTTTGGATCCTCGATGATCTCGGGCCGTTGCAACAGCTGAATGCGAACGTCCGCAACGCTAACGCCTATCTATTTCAGCCGCGGCCCGCTTACCGTTTTCGTAGTTCGGCAGTGCCTGCTGCAGTAGATTTTGATCCGACGGCCGGACAAAACCCCACTTATGGCGCGGCGATTAACTACTACCTTAAATCCTCGCCGTCCGGTGACGTGAAGATCAAAATCGAAGACGCCCAGGGACAACTGGTGCGCACGATCAACGGCACCAAGACCGCCGGCATTAATCGCGTTAGCTGGGACCTTCGCGGCGAACAGTCGAAAGAGGTCCGTTTGCGCACCAGTCCGGCGTATGCGCCGGAGATTCGCAACGGCGCTGAAGGCTGGCGAGCCGCGCCGGAAGGCGGACGCATCTCTGTGCTGATGCCGCCGGGCACCTACACCGTGAAGTTGACGGTTGACGGCGTTGAGTCGAAACAGCAGTTGGTTGTTAAGAAGGATCCAAACTCTGAGGGAACTGAAGCTGACATTGCGTCACAAATAGCGATGCTGCTTGAGTTGCGAAAGGATCTGGAAAACGCTGCCGATATGGTTAACCAGATCGAACTCATTCGCAGTCAACTCGGCGCGCTGACGCCACTGATTGACGGCGGCATGGCCACGGCTGACGCGACGGCAATCAAACGGTCCGCAGACGAACTCGATAAGCAGCTGATCGAAGTGGAGGAAAACCTGATCCAACGCCGGCTGACGGGTCAGGGCCAGGACACCGCGCGCTGGCCGCCGAAGTTGATCAGCAAGATTTCATACCTTGCCAACGGAATTGGCGGCGCCGACTTTCCGCCGACCACGCAGCACAGGGAAGTGAAGGCAATGTTCGAGCAGCAACTGGCAACGCACAGGCGTCGTCTCGATGAAATACTTAGCCGCGATCTCGATGCCTTCAACAAGTTGCTGCGTGAACG
>JBKPNP010000199.1:0-3254 GCA_046732775.1 Acidobacteriota bacterium | reverse complement strand
CTCACGCTGGTTCTCATCCTCGCGTTCCCGTCCGTCTTTTTGGCCCGCCGAAATTACCGCAATCTGGTGTTGGCAGACTGGCGCGAAGCCTCGCGTTCATTACGGAACGCGCTTTCGAGTCCTGAACGCATGCAGGTTGGCTACGCGATCTTCTATGTGGTCGTCACTGCGATTTTGTGGCGTGCGTTTCAACGAGCAATGATTGAAACGCCCGAAGGCATCTTCACCGGACTACTAAATAACTTCGGTGATCTACCATTTCACATCAGCGTCATCACCAGTTTTTCATTCGGCAATAATTTTCCCCCGCAGGATCCAACCTACGCCGGCGTCCACTTCACTTATCCATTTTTGACGGATTTCATTTCCGCCATCTTTGTGCGTTGCGGTGCGGACTTGCGGCAGTCGATGTTCCTCGAAAATTTTGTGGTCGCGGGTGCCTTCGTCGGCGTGATGCATCGTTGGGCGCTCGAGCTGTTGCGCGACAAACTTGCTGCAGTAATCACCCCCGTTATCGTTTTGCTGAACGGTGGATTCGGCTGGGTAATGTTGTGGGAGAAGCTTTCGGAACCCAACCCCGACGGATTGCGGGGCGCGCTTCATGATCTGCCACCGTCGTTCACCATTCTTCCCGAGACCACCTGGCGCTGGGGCAATGCGTTGTCAACTCTCTTGATTCCGCAACGCGGCTTTCTGTTGGGACTGCCATTAGCGGTGATTGTATTTACGCTGTGGTGGCTTGCGGTTTATCCAAATCCACGCGGCAAGAAGCGGAATGAAGCTGACGCGCGCATGAGGGGCAAGAAAGGGAAGGGTAAAAAGCGCAAGCAGGTTGAGCAAACCAAAACTGCAGTAGTGCTCAACGATGAAGCGACTTTTGCCATGCCGCTTTCGCTGCGACGAATGATCGCAGCTGGTGTCGTCGCCGGCTTGCTGCCTTTAGTTCACGCGCACAGTTTCGTGGTTGTCATGACGGTGGGCGCACTCATCGCGTTGCTGCAAAGACGTTGGCGTGACTGGATTACTTTTGCCGTCGTCGCTTCCATCGTCGCATTGCCGCAAATGTGGTGGTCAACTCACAACAGCGCGGTCGACGCCAAAAAGTTTTTTGAATGGCAGCTTGGCTGGGACCATGGTCAGGAAAATATCTTTTGGTTCTGGCTGAAGAATACCGGAGTGTTCGTCCCTCTAGTCGTGGCGGCAATACTATGGCGGCAAGACGGAAAACCGCTTGTCCCGCGCAACCTTTTAATTTTCACTGCGCCTTTCATTCTCTGTTTCATCGTGCCGAACATGATGAAGATGGCGCCCTGGATTTGGGACAACGTGAAGGTCTTGTTTTACTGGTGGCTTGCGAGTGCGCCGCTGGTCGCGTTATTGATTGCGCGGCTTTGGCGGGCCGGCGTGGGGCAGAAGGTGTTGGCCTCGATACTGTTTGTTTGTCTCACTCTGGCGGGCGGGCTCGACGTCGCTGCGATTGTGCTGCGATCGAGCCAGTATCAAATCTTCAGTACGCAGGGGATTCAATTCGCCGAGTTGGTCAAACGGGAAGTTCCTGCCGGCGCAGTTGTCATACACGCTCCGGTCCACAATCATCCCGTGTTTTTGACCGGCCGCAGATCGCTGATGGGATATCCGGGACACGTGTGGACGCATGGACTGGAGTTTGGCCCGCGCGAGTCGGAGATTCGTCAGGTTTACAGCGGCGCACCGAACGCTGCGGCGGTGCTCCGAAAGTATGGCGTCGCTTACGCCGTCGTCGGACCACTCGAACGAAACCTGAACTTAAACGAACCGTTCTTTTCTAAGTTTCAAACGGTAGGAGAAGTCGGTGGGTACCGCCTCTACAAAATCACGCAATACTAAACAGCGCGCGCCGCGCTCTGGCGGCCCGGCACGCTCTGCCTCGCCCGTCTCAGCGAGCGAACCGGACCTTCCAAATCTTCAGTGGCGATTTGCTGCTCTGCTCATAGTTCTATTGGGCGCGTTTCTTCGGATCTACGATTTGAACCTCGTGCCGCTCCATCACGACGAAGGAGTCAATGGGAACTTTTTAGTCCGCCTGGTGCGCGAAGGCTATTACCACTACGATCCCGGCAACTATCACGGTCCTACTCTTTATTACATCACCGCTGCTTTTCCCTGGCTGCTACGACTCATATTCGGCACCGACGCGCAGAATAGTTACGGCCTGACCACGACGGTCGTGCGCCTTGTTCCGGCTTTGTTCGGCATAGCCACGATCGCGCTCATTTTTACGTTAAGAAGAAATCTCGGCAGCATCGCCACGCTGGCTGCGGCATTGCTGTTGGCTATTTCGCCAGGTGCGGTTTACCTCTCTCGATACTTCATTCACGAAACGCTGTTCGTTTTCTTCACCTTTGGAATCGTGGTCGGGATGCTGAAGTACTTCGAAACTTACCAACCGCTCTATCTCGTGTCAGCAGCGCTCTCTGCGGCTTTGTTATTTGCGACGAAAGAGACAGCGATGATCTCTGCCGGGGTGCTGTCGATCGCCTGGGTAATCACGCGAGTTTATCCAGGGTTATGGCGTGCGCTCGCCGGCCAGCAGAAGAAACGCCGGACTGACGATTACCGCACGTTCATGGGGAAGGCGGGTGGGCCGCTGACATTCGCGATATCAGTGACCGTGGCGGCTATCGTGTTTACTGCAGCCTACATACTTTTCTATTCCTCGTTCTTCACGAACTATCCGCAGGGCGTCGACGACTCGTTCAAGACATTTCAGATTTGGACCAAGACCGGCAAGGAAGCACACGTCCATCCTTTCATAACTTATGTTTGGTGGCTGTTGGAGCAGGAATCACCGCTGCTTGTACTGGGAACTCTGGGCGCCGTGCTGGCTGTTCTCAAGCCAAAAAAATCGTTCGCGCTCTTTTCGGCGTTATGGGCGTTTGGATTGATGGCTGCGTATTCCCTGATTGCTTACAAAACTCCGTGGCTGGCGTTGAACTTTATCTTGCCGCTCACACTCACCGCCGGCGTAGCCTTTCAATGGGTCTTCGACGAGTTGAAGCGTTGGGACGTCGGGCAAACCGGACGCTGGTTAGTGTTGGCGGCGATCCTCTTAATTGCTTTCGGACCGTTGGCTGGCTTGTCGCGCATTTTTGATGAGGCGATTGGGAACGCGAAAGGCGTTGCCGGTATGTCCGAAACGTCGCTGCATCTGAAGACATTCATCCCCGGCTATCAAACAATCGATCTCAACTTCATCAACTACGACAACGATAACC
>JBKPNP010000198.1:0-5775 GCA_046732775.1 Acidobacteriota bacterium | reverse complement strand
GGTTTGACGCTCCCGGGTCCTATATTGAAAGAGAAACTTACCAACGCATCGAATTGATTTTGCGTTAAGGGCACCTTCACATTGTTGGAAACGAGGTTCTCGTACCTGGATAAATCTTGACGGAAGAGAGTCATACCCTGTTGCCGATTGATTCCGTTGGGATAGGCCGCACGGTCGGCAGGTCCACAATTCCCTAGATGCACGAGATGACCGTACCCGATGGTGCAATGCCCCACGGCATCATTGTAAAGATGTGGCACCCAGGCTTCCCATTGAGCGATAAAATTCGCCCCTGCATTGCTTACGGTGGTCGGACTTCCTACCGGAGTCAGAGAAAGTACTTGCACTTCCACCTGACCGGGCGGGGATAACAACTCAGGCGTGAATGGGTCAGGCTGTAAAGGCGCCGGATCACTGGTTGGTTTGGCTGCCTCCGTGGCGAGCGCCGTACCGAGCCCCCCGAGAGGTGCATCCTCAGGGAAAGCGGGATCTTCGCCGGTCTCAAGGATGGAATCGTGGCGAGCCATAGCCTCACCTACGTGATCCTCTCTTCGAGGTCCGCCAAAGGAGGTGCCCCAGAACCCTTCAGCAACATCGCTCCAACTAGTGCTGGCATCCGGAAGCATCCCCATTAACCCGGTTGGATCGGTCTGATTCACAGGATCATTGTTGACATATGCGTATCGATTGAAGCTTTGCGGGTCCGTTGTTGCCATGCTACCGCCATACGGATCGGGTGAAGTCCATCTGGCGCTATATGAGTCGTAGTTTCGCCAGAGTGTGTGAGCCAAGCCGGTGGCCTCCTCGTTCTCCATGCCGGCATATTTCTGTCGCACGTCGTCCACTCCGCCATAACCTGGAACGGAAGCGCGTGTTCCGACAGCGCCCAACTCTTCACCGTAGGGTAGGTAGTCGTGCCGGGACACCGGAGTTCCTTGATTGTTTGTAATCGTGCGAGGTGTGCCCAGGTGATCGGCAAAGACGTACTGCGTACCGTTATTCGCCGGGCTGCCGTTGTACTCCGCCACCAATTTTCCGGCGACGTCGTAAACCATTACGTTCGCAAGCGAGCCACTCACTTGGGTGGCTATGCGCTGCCCGCTGGCATCGTAAATACTGTCCACCGCCCCGCTGAGATCGAGGTTTGAACTCTGCTTCTGACGGTTGTTTGCATCGTATTTATACTGAAGGTTGCGGAACTTGGAGTCGACCGTAAGATTGCCGTCATTATCGTAGGTGACGCCGGTGAAGCGATTGGTCGTTTGGTCTACTTGCCCTGATTCCACCCACACTTGCGTAAACGGGTTGGCGCCGTTTCGTGATTGCTTCTGATAGCGGTTTCCAAAGACATCGTAGTCATAGTTGGCGACGTAACTCTGCTGATTGTTGTCGCCTCGAAACTCGCGCGCTGACGTTAGCCGGTTCAAATCGTCATAGGCAAAACGCTGTTGCCACTGCTTTTGGTTTGAAACAAAGCTCTCGATCTGTGCAATTTGGCCATTGTTTTTCGCTTCATCGACCGTGTTGGAAGCTGGATCGTAGACGCCATACTTATAGTCGTAGTGCTGCAGCTGAATTCCATTTCTAGTAAGGTCAAGAGTCTCGAGCTGCACACGCGAATTGTAGGTGTGACTTTCAACGGCGCCGTTTCCAAGCCTTAGCGACTTAAGTGACCCGGTTGGCGATTTGTAGTCGAACTGGTCAGCGTAAGTTTTTGCGCCGCTGACTATTTGAAGTAGACGTCCTCCGTCATCCAATGAGTAATTAATCACTCTCCCTGAAGGATAGGTTTCGCTCGTCAAGTTTCCCCCAAGGTCGTAGCCATAACTCAACGAATAAGTTTCCGCGCCTACGGTCTGCTGATGATTGACGACCCGCCCCATCAAATCGAAATTGTAGACCTGCGCGGTCGCGGGGATGGAGCCTGATGTCGCCGTCAAAGCCTGCGTCAACCGGCCCTTATTAAGATAGGGGGTCCGGGCCTGATCGTAGTTGTTGGTTACGGTCGGCGTGCCATCGGAATAATTAACCTGGTAGATTCGACTCAGATTGTCATAGCGAAATTGCGTCTGAACGTTGCGCGCATCGGTGGCGCTCGTCAGCAGGCCGGCATAACTCACGCTGTCAAACGTTTCATCGTAGACGAGTTTTCTCGACCACTGGCTGTTACCGGTCAACGGATCTGCGGCTGTGGTAAGCGTCGCTGCCTGTTCGACCTGCCGTTCGTAAGTCAATCGATTCAACGCGTCGAATTTGAAGTAACGATGCTGGAGGTAACTATTAGGCACCTCCGGATCAAGTCCGGCCTGGATCATCCCCTGTGAGATCGCAACGAGATTACCGAATGCGTCGTATTGGTAGAAGGTTGGTTGCGTTGGCGAATCGACAGGCCCAAGACTGCCGCTGGCGTCCGGTTCGTCAATTCTGATTAGGCGACCCAACGCGTCGGATTTCTGCCTTCGCTGCTTGCCGGCAGCATCAATAACAGTCGTATAAACCCCTTCATAGTTGGTTTGCACACTCGCGCCATCAGGCAGGATAACTGACTGCAGCCGACCGAGCGCATCATAATGTGAGCTGGTCCAATTACTAGTGTGCGACACATTCGCATCAGCGGTAAGAACTGTAGTGCGATATAAATTAGACACCATTGCCACGCGGCCCATTTGGTCATACAGCTTGTCCATCGCGATGTAGTCTCCGCCTCCCTCGCTGATGAAGGTTCGGCTTATTCGACCAACCGGATCGCTATACTGGTATGCGCGTAATGTCTGACCTGCATTTTGCTGGGTCTCTATCAGGGTAAAGAGATTGCCAACTGCTTCACCGAAACTATATTTTGTCCAACCGCCATCTGGCCTGGTCGTCTTCCTCAAGCGATTTAGAGGGTCCTTGTTACCGGCATCATCCTTGTAACTGAACGAAGTAACTTGCCCGTTCACGTCGGTCGTGGTTAAAGGAAGTCCGGTGGTGGAATCAAACGTGGTCGTCGTGGAAAGAACCGAGTTTGCGCCATGTTGGCCCGAGGGATCCGGCACCGCAGTTATTGCCTTTGTGGGATAGGCATGCTTGTAAGTGGCTGCGAACTCCGTCTGCGATTGAATGCCTCTTTCGTTCTTGCTGTTGATTAAGTTTCCGGTTTGATCGAACTGCGCATGGGTCTGCAAGCACACTCCGGCTGGGCACTCCAAACCAGCACCGACCGACGCGGAAAGGCTTAGATAGCGGCGGACCGTTGTCGGGTTCGCGCGTGCATTTACATTCGGGTCGATATAGCCGGGGTCCCCAACCAGGTCGCTGTACGTTTGCAGCGGGTAAGCGGCCTCGTCGTAAAAGGTCTCGGCGCGGGACACTGTTTGTAAGATTCCACCGACCAGACCTTTTATCACTGTTGAAGTCGGAATATTCAGAAGGTTGCGGCTTTGATAGGCCGACGAGTTTAGATAAGTGGTTTCAATTCTCGTCGCCGTCGTTCCTGCACCGATCGCGGTGATGGGCTGCGTTTGAGCCGTGGATTGGTCAACTGGAAGAAAATGGGTTTCGGTTGAAGCGGTTCGGTCCAACCCCGATTTGAATTCGAAGCCGTTTGAGGCGTACTCGTATGTTGTGGTTTTTGCCAGTGCGTTTCCGCCCGTGTCGAGTACCAGGTTCACCATTTTCACGGGTCTGGGATTGCGATGCGCGGTATAGGTTCCCGGATTGGATACGCCCTGCACTTTCGGCCTGTTATTGGTGGCCGTGGTTTCGGCAAACTCAGTTATCGTTCGCCGTAACATCGCGCCTCCCTGCGCAGCCGGCGCATAGACACGTTCTTCGTAAGGCAGGCCGTTGCGCGAGTCGTCATAACCGAAGTTATTGGTGAAGAATGACGCGGGGTAGAAAAGGTAAACCTCCGTGCGTGTGCCGTCGGGCGCCACGATAGTCATCGGACTGGTAGATTTCGAATATGTCCACTGTGCCTCGTCCGTACCGCCCGTACCGTTCGGACTAAGCCACCGAGAAATCATTCCACGGCTGCCTTGCACGTACGGCATAGAAAATATTCCCACTGTAGGCACAGCTGAATATTCGTAACGCTGGTACGCTCCGGTGGGATAGAACACGCGGTCTAATTCTCCATAGTTGTTGTATGAGAACCGGTAGCTCTGGCCGTTCGGCATGACGATTTCTGACAGAACCGTAGGGCTGAAATTAGCAGGGTCTCGCTGGCCACGGCCGACCACATAGGTAAAGCTGCTTGGCGATGGCGGCTCCGAGTCGTCACTATAGCCTGACTTAAATAGCGCCGGGCCTCCAACCGATTGTGGAAAATTTGCGCCGCTTGGTGGATCATCCGGGAAGTACAAAAAATAATCCCCCATCGGCAGAAGGGATTGCGCGTCAGGCGACAGAACCGTTGACAGCGCTCGGAATTTGAACGTGTAGGGAATATCGACTCCGGGCAAGAAATATGTGTAGTCGCCAACGCCGGGATTTGTAGGCCAGGGCATCCCGATTGCGCGTCCCATCGTATCGGTCCACTGTCGTGTGTCAGCATTGAAGGTCAACGTGTTTCCATTGCTATCGATACATTGCGTAATGCTGCCACTGAATACATAGCGGGTTCCGTCCGGAAGGAAGAGGGTGCCGCTGTTCTGGCCATTGCTGTCGTAACGTAAACGGGAAGCATCTACGGCATAGAAGGTCCCGCTCTTATCAATTGTTCCAGTATCCGCGTAGACGACGTCCGTCTTGCGCAGCTCATGACTCGAACCGTCTGGCATGTGCACAATGACTTTCGCAATGCGAAATGTCTTTCCTGATACTGTCCCTTGGGCGTAAGCGGTCCCGTTATACCAAAACAGATCGTTTTGTCTGGGCCACTCAATTTTTGGTATATCGATACTTGTCGTCCAACCCGCCGTTGAGTATTCCGCGTAAACCGCTTCAGCCACACTACGGCGAACGTTCCCGGACAGTTGAATACTATTTAAAAAACCGACCCGCCAAAGCCCCTCTGTTGAATAATGAAGTTTGACCGGCAAACTAAGTCCGCGACCCGGATAGTTGGCCAACGGCACGTCAAATGTCATGGTGTGGTTGCCGCTGTGATTTTGGGTGAACTCAACTGTCTGCGCCTGCGCTTGAATGCTCGAAAGCATCAAATAGACAAGTAAGCCGCCAAGCGAAAAAGCTTTGCCTAACAACTTCGTGGGTGTTTTGTGCAAACTGGGTCTTTTCATTCACCTTACTCCCATCAAATGTCCGTCAGATCGCGACTGTTTCAGTTTGGGTCTATTCGAATCGGTTCGCTCCGCGCGCGTCACTGGGCCTCAACGCTGACGAAGAAGCGGAAACTGCCTGGCTGCTGCACTCCAAGTAACCACTGAAAACTTATTGACTGACCGGGCGCCAAAGGCTGTGAAAGCGAGATGACGCCAACGGCTAAGGTTGAGTTGAGGCCTCCGCCCAGCGACTGTGTTGGCGGTGATTCGAGCGTAGTGCCGCGCACCAGCAACTGTTGCCCGCTCGTTAGCGTTGCGGTGAAGTCACTGGAACTCAGCACTCGCATATCCGCCTGGGCGCCGCCGGGCGTATAACCCGGACTGTTTAAAGTGGTGATGTCGATAATTCGGAAACGCAAGCGGGTCAGATTGCTTCCCGTGTTGTTGGTTACAGTTCGTCTAATGCTCAACGTCCCTGCAGCAGCGTTGGGCCCGATGGCGGCGGTATCGCGAACCCGATTGGGAGCGACGGTAGGGCCTACCGCCGGATCAATGACGGTAACCGGCAGAG
>JBKPNP010000197.1:0-3457 GCA_046732775.1 Acidobacteriota bacterium | reverse complement strand
GGTTGCGGTGCGTCCGGGAGCAGCAGGGAACATCTCATTAAAAGAAGGCGAGACGTCGAACGAGTACATCGTGTGGTCGCAGAAGCGTGCAGGCACTTACCTGCCGACCCCGGTCGCCTATGAAGGCGGCATCTACTCGTTGACGGAGACGGGGATCTTAAGCCGACGCGACGCGAAGACTGGAGTCCTCCTTACAAGACGCGGATCGATCCGGCGGCCACCGCCTTCACCACTTCGCCCTGGGCGTACAATGGCAAACTGTTTTGTCTGAGTGAAGAGGGCCAGACTTTTGTGATCGCGGCCGGCGAGAAGTTTCAGTTGTTGCACGTGAACACGCTGGACGAAATGGCACTCGCGTCTCCGGCGCTGGTGGGCGAACGCCTGCTTATTCGCACGGAGCAACGGTTGTACTCAATACGACGCCGGAGCTGAGCCGACCTCCAGATTAAACTCTTGACTCGCGTTTAGCCGCGATGGTAGTTTCAAAACCGGCTTTCCCGTTAAGCCTGTATTGAAAGCTCATAACAAGCCGCCGAATGTCAGAACTCCCGCTCAGTGGCGTCATTTCAGCTAAGGTACCCAAGCTTTGTTAGCTGGACGAAAACTCCTACTCGCTGACGATTCCATTACGATTCAGAAGGTTGTCGACCTCACTTTCGTTGACGAGGGCGTCACCGTGCTTTGTGTGAATAATGGACGCGAAGCGATCGAACAACTTTCCGATTTTGCTCCCGATATAGTCTTAGCCGATGTCTTGATGCCGGAAGTAAATGGTTACGAACTCTGCCAGTACATCAAAACCAACGATGACTTTAAACACATTCCGGTAATGCTGCTGGTCGGCTCCTTCGAGCCGTTCGACGAAAAGGAGGCGCGCAGAGTTGGCGCGAACGACACATTGACCAAACCCTTCCAATCAATTCGCCGCCTAATCGAAAAAGTCGGTCTGCTGTCGGCCGAGCGTCCTCCGGAAGAACAAATTCCCACGGCTGAATTGCCTCGGCCGGACAGCGAACATGACCGGCCGGCGGAAAAACTCAATACAGCGGAACTGGAAATGACCACTGCCGATACGCGGCCCTTGCCTCCGGAACTCAGGCACGTGGTTGACGACGCTGTGTCAAAGTCGGAAGCCCAAGCCGCGATAAATAGAGATTCGATGACAAGCGAGGCAAGCGAATCGATGGGAAGAATGGAAATGCAAAGCAGCGGTGCTTCTCAAACACCGGAAATCGCGCGCGACACCGTGCTCGACTTGAGTGACTTAAGACAACCGCGCGCCCAACTGTCTGACGACTTCGTTCTGGACCTCGACCTCGATGAGACTCCGGAACCGGCGCCGATGGAAAGTGCGTTTGTAGGCTCAGGGTATAGGAATCGCGAAAGCATGCGCGCGGTAACCGAACCGAGTTTCGCCGCGGTCGGTATCCCCGCGATACCGGAAGCGACCGAAGATCAAATGGCGCAGACGCAGGATTTTCAGCGTATAACCGACGACGATCTGCCGGCCGTGACGAGTTACAGTGATGCGCCGATTGCCGAGGCGACGCCGGCCGAGCTGTCGAGCGAATCGGCAGTAGCGCAACCTGCTGCAGCTTCCAGTTCCATTTCGGCCGAGCAGCTTTCGCCGGAAATGATTGACGCGATCGCGCGACGAGCGGTCGCGCACATGTCGGAAAAAGTGATTCAGGAGATTGCCTGGGAAGTCGTCCCGCAATTGGCTGAACTGTTAATCAAGCGACAGCTCGAAGAAAAAAACTCGTAATCATCGGTACAACGGTTACGAAGGCAGGTCGCTTACAAGGCGGCCTGCTTTTTTTTACACAAGAACTTGGGATCGTAACGGCGCAGGAGGCGACTCGGTTAGGGGCAGTAGCCCGACAGTTATGGAGGGCTACGGTAGCGCTACTTTCGTGGTCATGCGCAATAGTGATAATCAATCATGTTGAGTGGCTTCGTAGCCCTCCATCACTGTCGGGCTACCGCCCCGGCGCAGACGGCACCCTGATCGGTCGTCATGTGCTGACGTCAGCCGATGAATATGAAAACGCGGTGGTATTCCCTTACAATGCCGTTTTGCCGATTCGTCGTAATTCATAACTGAACTGACCGCAGGCCCACTAGCCAATGGAAATCTCCAAACAGTACGACCCCAAACAGGCTGAGCAGCATCATTACGAACGCTGGGAAAAGCAGGGCTGCTTCGCTCCTGAGATCAATCAGGATCCGGACGCGCCCTGCTTCTCGATCGTTATTCCGCCGCCGAACGTCACCGGCTCACTTCACATGGGCCACGCGCTGCAACACACGATGATGGACGTGGTGACGCGGTACAAACGCATGTGCGGCTATCGCACGCTGTGGTTGCCGGGAACAGACCACGCCGGTATCTCAACGCAACTGATGGTGACGCGCGAGCTGAAGAAAGAAGGTGTGAACCGTCACGACCTGGGCCGCGAAAAATTCATTGAGCGTGTTTGGAAATGGAAGAAGGAATCCGGCGGGCAGATAACCAAACAGATGCGACGCGAGGGCGTCTCGGTTGATTGGTCACGCGAAAAATTCACGATGGATGAAGACCTCTCGCGTGCGGTGCGAGAAGTTTTCGTGCGCCTGTATGAAGAGGGATTGATCTATCGCGGCAACCGGATCGTGAACTGGTGCCCGAACGATCAAACGGTATTGTCTGACCTTGAAGTCGAAAAAATTCCACAGGCTGGCAAGCTTTATTACCTGCGATATCCCGGAACCAACGGAGCCGCAGGAGTGGTGGTCGCAACTACCCGACCGGAAACGATGCTGGGCGATACGGCCGTCGCCGTGAATCCGAAAGATGAACGCTATCGAGCGTTAATAGGTCAGACACTAAAGCTGCCGCTCACCGATCGTGAAATCCCCATCATCGCAGATGAGTTTGTCGATCCGGAATTTGGAACCGGAGCCGTGAAGGTCACTCCCGCGCACGATCCGAATGACTACGACATGGGCGTGCGTCACGGGCTCGAGCAAATTGTCGTGATTGATGCTCAGGCGAAGATGACTGAAGCTGCAGGCGCCGAGTTTGCCGGACTCGACCGCTACAAGGCGCGCACGAAAGTTACCGAGCAGTTTGAAGCACTCGGCTTGCTGGAAAAGGTAGTGGACTATGAGTTCTCAATTTCCAAATGTGAACGGTGTAAAACCGTCATTGAGCCGCTGATTTCAACGCAATGGTTTCTGCGCATGGATGAGTTGCGCGACGTCGCTCTCGATTTGTTGGCGAAGCGAAAGAAACCGCAGTTTGTTCCGGAAGTTCCCTACGAAAAAGTCTACACAAGCTGGCTCGAAAACCTTCGCGACTGGACTATCTCGCGGCAGCTTTGGTGGGGCCATCAAATTCCTGCCTGGTACACCGCGGATGGCGAAGTGGTGGTGGCGCGGTCAGAAGCGGAGGCGCGCGCAAAGGCCGGGACGAACG
>JBKPNP010000196.1:0-1314 GCA_046732775.1 Acidobacteriota bacterium | reverse complement strand
CGTCATCCTGAACGGTTCGCCGAAGTCGCTGATTTGTTGAAAATTTCAGGTTTGAGTTGGGCCAGCAGAAGTGAAACTCCGACGCCGCAGCATTCAAGCGTCGAGGTTATTTTGCTCGACAGCATTGGCGAACTGCATTCGGTTTATTCACTGGCCACTGTAGTGATCGTGGGCGGCAGTTTCGCAAAAACAGGCGGACACAATGTGATCGAGCCGGCAGCCGCCGGCGTGGCAGTTATCGTCGGTCCGCACACCTTCAACTTCCAGGCGATCATTGCGGCATTCGTTAGAGCCGGCGCTATCATCCAGTTACAGCCACTCTCGGAATCAGCGACGATTGTGCAACTAACGGACGCCATCTTGAATTTGCTTAACGACAAAGCGAACCGCGAGGAGTTAGGCGCGGCGGCACGCAAACTGGTCACTGAAAATCGCGGCGCGACCAAACGGACGTTGAACGTCCTGACACCAATTCTGTCAGCAGCGCGACCCTCTCGCGCCGCCAAGTCGCCAGCCGAAAGGACAGGGCCAGTCGCATGAGCGCCTTGCAGTCGATCGTCCTTCCACCGCTGAGCACGATTTACAGTGCGATAACGCGCGCGCGTCTGGCGGCGTATCGGCGTGAATGGTTTTCAACGGCGGCGTTGCCCGTGCCCGTGATTAGCGTCGGCAATCTCACGACTGGCGGTACAGGTAAGACACCGCTGGTCGAATACATCTGCCGCGTTATTGCGAAACGCGTCTGTATACTAACCAGAGGTTTCGGGCGCGAAGATGCTGGATCTCAGCTGGTCGTTTCGGATGGCGAACGTCTGCTCGCGGATCAACGATCTTCAGGCGATGAACCCTTTCTGCTGGCGAAAAATCTTTTAGGAGTTGCGGCAGTGATTTGTAATCGCAACCGGTTTGCGGCCGGCAACTGGGCGCTTCAAAACCTGCAGCCGGACGTCTTCGTGCTGGACGACGGATTTCAGCATCTGCAGCTCAAACGTGATCTCGACATCGTCACTATCGACGCAACCAACCCCTGGGGTAATCGAAGGTTACTTCCCTACGGACGTTTGCGCGAACCGTTATCCGGAGTTTCACGCGCAGACTGCATCGTCTTAACCAGGACGGATCAAGTCGAAGGTACGGCTGCGGTCGAAGACGTAATTGAAAGATTCGCGCCGGGGAAACCAACCTTCAGGTCGCGGATGGTTGTTGCGGGGGTAAAGACGATTGCGGGTGAAACCGTTAGTAGTCTGCCCGGATCCTGCGGCGCGTTTTGTGGGGTCGGAAATCCCCAATCCTTCTTTGAACAACTTCGGCAGC
>JBKPNP010000195.1:0-4384 GCA_046732775.1 Acidobacteriota bacterium | reverse complement strand
AGCAGCGGCCCCAACCAACGGCTCGAGCCTGACAAGGACGATGGCGACGATTTTGTTCTCTCGACAACGGGCATAGATTACCTGACCGAGACGCGTGGTCGTGTCACACGAGCGCTCGCTGAATATTCCACCAACACCAACGCGCTTCCCCACGACGAAGCGCAATTACAGCGGGCGCTATCCTCACTGGATCAAAACACCCTGATCGATCCGTGGGGGAACCGCTTTTATAGCGTCTTCGACACCTCAGCACGCTATGCGGACCGCGTCACTCAACAGAACATCGGAACGTACGGCAAACCTCTGAAGCCGCACACCGAATTCACTCCCGTCACGCAACAAATTTCCACAATCAAACTGCGCAGCAGCGGCGCAGATGGGAAGAAAGGAACCGTCGACGATTTTGACGTGGTCGAGTTTTCGCAATTGACCTCAGAGCAGGCGAGAGAGGATCAGAAGCCGGAGCAACCGGCACAACTCGTTTTCTTTTCCGGCTCCAGGGGCGCAATCAAGGGCACCGTCATCGATCCGAACGCTGCAGTGATTCCCTCCGCAAAGGTAACCGCAACTAACAAGATTACTCTGCAGGAGTTTTCCACTGAGACCGACGATTCGGGTCGTTACCTCTTGCGAAATCTTCCGGTCGGCCTTTATTCCCTGCGCTGCGATGCAGTCGCCTTTAAAGTCGCAGTGATTACCGATGTTCCGGTCACGTCGTCAAACATCACGACGGTGGATCTAACGCTCGAGGTCGGCACCGTCAGTGAAGCGGTCTCGGTAATGGCCTCGAGTAGCAACATCGAAACAACGTCGTCGTCCACCGTGAGCGCGGTGAGGAGCGAAGGTCCGAGGCGGGTATCAATCGGGAGCGCTGTTCAGTTGTCCACCCCAAGATTGCGTGAGTATTTCCCCGAGACGCTTGTCTGGTCGCCGGCTCTCGAAACAGATAAGCAAGGCCGCGCGCAGTTGAAGTTCAAACTCGCCGACAACATCACGACCTGGAAAATGTCCGTGCTCGGCTCGACTGAGGATGGTGAAGTGGGCACGGCTGAGGCAGAGATCAAAGCGTTCCAGCCCTTCTTTGTCGAACACGATCCACCGCGCGTGCTGACTGAAGGCGACCGCATTGCCTTGCCGGTCGTGCTGCGAAATTACCTCGAGCGTGCACAAACGGTTGACCTCGAAATAACGCCTGAAAAGTGGTTCACACTGCAAGGCCCGGCGCGGCAGCAAGCGACTGTTGGCGCCGGCGATGCAGCGCGCGAGACGTTTGAGTTGACCGCGATCGCTTCCATTAAAGATGGGAAGCAGCGCATCACTGCGCGCAGCGCCGAAGCAGGCGACGCGATTGAAAAACCAGTCACCGTCCATCCCGATGGCGCAGAACATACGCAAACCGCTGGGGATCTATTTGACGACGCCGTAACTTTAAAGCTCGATATTCCTGAATCGGTTATCGCGGGATCCACTCGGGGTGAGCTCAAGGTTTATCCGAACCTCATGGCACACGTGATCGAAAGTGTCGACGGAATTCTCGAGCGGCCCTACGGCTGTGGCGAGCAAACAATCTCCTCAACCTACCCGAGTTTGCTTATTTTGCGCCGTGACCGTCAGTCGGGAACCAACTCAAAATCCCACGAAAAGGCAAAACGTTACGCGCAGTTGGGCTACCAGCGTCTGCTCAACTATCGCAGCGAAGACGGCGGCTTCACCTATTGGGGACGTGGCGATGCGGACCTCGCGTTGACGGCGTACGCATTGCGGTTTCTGCACGACGCGCGGGACTTTGTTGAGGTCAATGAAGACGTAATCAACGGCGCGCGCGCCTGGCTCATCAAGCAACAGCAGGCGGATGGCAGTTGGCCGTCACATAGTTACGACGAAAACGAACATCAACGGCACACGGCGATGCTCACGGCTTTAGTGGCACGGGTGTTGGCTATGACGGCGTCTGAAGTTAAGGTCGACGGTACCGCCAACGCGAAGCAGGCGGCGTTCAAACTCATGGCGCCAGAGCTGAAGCGGGCGCTCTCTTACCTCGCCGGCCGCGTTGAGCAGATTGATGAACCTTATCTGATCGCGACCTATGCACTGGCGGCAATGGACGCCGGTGATGACGCCGCGGCAGCTCGCGCAGTCGGTAAGCTTCGCACGCTCGCTCGCACTGAAGGCGACACTACCTACTGGGCGTTGGAGACAAACACACCGTTTTATGGTTGGGGACTAGCCGGTCGCGTCGAGACCACGGCCCTCGCGGTTCAGGCACTCGCACGCCACACAGAGGCCGCAGCCGATGCCCCTCTGGTTCGGCGAGGCTTGTTGTTTCTGCTGCGGGCAAAAGACCGTTACGGCGTTTGGTATTCCACGCAAGCCACTATCAACGTCCTCGATACGCTTATCACGTTACTGCCCGCGAACGCGACACACGGCGACGCTAATGGCTCGCCGGTTGAGATTGTAGTTAATGGCAATCGCGCCACGAGGCTAGAGCTCTCGCGTCGCGATCAAACGGGCGGAATCTTCCGCGATGACATTTCGCGGTTTCTGCACCCGGGAACAAACCGCATTGAGTTGAGACGTGCGCCCGGCGGTGGCTTCGCGTCGGTTCAGGCAGTCGCGAATTATTACGTGCCCTGGACCGCTTCAGAAACGGAGGCGTCAGGCGCGTTACGGTTGCAGGCGAAGTTTGATCGACAAACGGCGCCGATCAGCGAAGAGATAATTTGTCATGTGAAAGCCGAACGCGTGGGCTTCTCGGGTTACGGAATGATGCTCGCTGAGATCGGATTGCCGCCGGGCGCCGATGTAGATCGCGCCTCGCTCGAGAGTGCGATGAAGAATTCTGATTGGGCCTTCAGTCAGTACGACATTCTCCCTGATCGCGTGGTTGTTTATCTCTGGCCGCGCGCCGGCGGTGTCGCGTTTGATTTCAAGTTTCGACCACGATTTGGATTAACTGCGAAAACGGCCCCGTCCGTGGTCTACGACTACTACAACCCCGAGGCGCGTGCCGTGGTCGCGCCGGTTACGTTTGTCGTTAAGTGAGATACCGAGCTGAATAAGTTTCAAGCTCCTCCCGCGTCTCGGCGAAACACTGTCCGGAACTTCGCTGCAGACTGGTTGTCTAAACCCGGACAAAGCGCCCCGGCTCCCCAGGCTCTCCAGTCATTGGAATTTACAAAGGAGACCTAGCGATGGCACCCAGGCATTTCCTGAAAAACGTAACGATTCCGACGCCGTGCAACGCGGATTGGAATACGATGGTTGGCAACGACAAGGTGCGTTTCTGCGAACATTGTTCGTTGCAGGTCCACAATCTTTCCGCGCTGACACGCAGTCAAGCTGAGCGGCTGGTGGCCCAATCGAACGGCCGCCTGTGTGTACGCTATCGTCAGGATCCAACCGGAAGACCCGCCGTGTTGCCGGCAGTGCAGAAGCTGCATCGCATCGGCCGCCGCGTGTCGCAGCTGGCGGCGGGCGCGTTTACCGCAAGCTTGAGTGTGTCGAGCGCGCTGGCTCAGGAAAATCCTGTCCGAAACGTCATTACGCTGCCGGCGGTGGTGCAGCCGGAGACGCAGTGGACTGCACGTTCAAGCATCGCAGGGACAGTTACCGACACAACGGGAGCGGTTATCAGCGGGGCAACTAACCATGCGTCCAATGAAGAGTTTCATCTCGATCTATTTGTGAGTTCCGGAGCGGCAGGAGAATTTCGCATCGAGAACCTGCAAGCCGGCGTTTATGACCTACGGATTGAAGCCCCGGGCTTTGCGCCGATCGAGGGAGAACATTTCTACCTGCAGGCGGATTTTGAGTTGAAGGTGGTTCGTAAACTTTCTGTGCCTGAAATTGCAGAGCTGCCAACCATGCAAACGGTGGAGTTGGGTGGCGCAGTTGCTTTTGTCGCCCCGGATGATCCTTTTATCCGAGCGGCCCAGGACGATGAGCTGGAAACCTTCACCTCGCTAATCGCCGGCCGGGACGTCAACCTGCGCGACAAGCGCAGCCAGACAACCGCACTGGAACATGCGGTCCGCAACAGCAACCGTGAGATGGTGCAGCTGCTACTGCAAGCGGGCGCGAAGGTGAATGCAACGAACGAAGGCGGTGAAGGTGTCTTAATGATGCTGGCCGGAGAAGCTACCAGCGATCTCGTCTGGGATCTGATCAACGCTGGTGCTGATGTACACCAGAGAGATGCTGACGACAACACCGCGCTGATCCGAATTTCGTCCATCAATAATCTTGAGGCAGTTAAAGCCCTGATCGACGCCGGAGCGAAAGTAAATGTTCACAACAAACAGGGACGGACTCCATTGATAGAAGCCGCGTCAGAAGGTTTGGTAAACATCGTGCGCGCGCTCGTGCTGGCAGGCGCCGACAT
>JBKPNP010000194.1:0-5142 GCA_046732775.1 Acidobacteriota bacterium | reverse complement strand
CGTCGAAAGTGAAATCGTCCAAATAACAGGGCGCGCAACTCCGGAAAGGCGTTGCGCGCCCTGAGTTTTTGAAACAACCTGACCCCACGTCCTCGCTTATGGACCGTCGAACCGTCGTCACAATTGTTCTTCTGATCTTGCTGCCGCTGATGACCGTTCATGCCGCACGGGCAGGCCTGGCAAGCCTCTTTACGACCGCGGCCGGCCAGTCTAATCAAATTGAAACCGCGAACACTGCGCTGAAATTGAACGCCAGTAATCCTGACGCTCACTACGTGCGAGCGACGATCCTTCAGGTGAGCGATCTCCCGACGGCGATAAAAGACTATCGAGACGCGGCACATATCCGCCCTGACGACTATGTGCTCTGGCTGAGCCTTGCTCGTGCCTATGAACTCAACGGCGAATCGGCAGCGGCCATTGAGGCGGCGCGACAAGCGATTCCGCTCGCGCCTGCTTACGCCGAACCACATTATCAACTGGGAAACATACTGCTGCGGGCCGGCCAGACAGACGCAGGTTTCAGACAACTCCAACTTGCCGCTGCCAGCAATCCCACGCTCTTACCGGGGATAATCGATCTAGCCTGGAGTTTTTCAGGCAAGGATCCAGACGTCCTCTTGCGTTCAATTAGCCCCCGAAATCCTTCTGATTATTTGGAGTTGGCACGTTACTTTCGGCAGCGAAAAGAACCGGCTCTCGCCGTCAATATGTACGCTGCGGCTGGCGACCTCGCGCGTAATGAGCGCAAGTCGTACATCTATGAGCTGGTGGTTGCAAAGAGGTTCACAGACGCCGCAAACCTGTGGAAGCAAGGACATCCGAACGCAAGCAATGCCGGTTCGTTATTCGATGGTGGATTTGAGGAAGAAAGTGATCTGAGTGAGCCTGGGTTTGGCTGGCGCGTAGGTGAGCGCTTCGAAGGTTTCGCTCTATCGCTGGACCCGACAGATCCTCGAGCAGGTCGTACAAGTTTGAAGATTGAGTTTAGCGGCCATTCGGATCCCATGTCTACGATCCTGGGCCAATTGGTTTTAGTGAAACCACAGACTAATTATCGCTTGCGGTTTGCGGTACGTTCGGAAGGTCTAGTGAGCGGAGGCGCGCCGTTGCTGGTTTTGACCGACGCCACGGATGAAAAGGTTCTGAGCGCCTCTGAACCATTCCCCAACTCAACGAATGGTTGGCGTGATTACTCAATAGACTTTGCTACGGAACAGGGAACCGTGGCGCTTCAAATCACGCTGCGACGAACTTGCCCGAGTTCGCCGTGCCCGATTTTTGGAAGACTCTGGTTAGATGAGTTTTTGTTAGAACCGCGCAGTTAATCCTGGGGAGGCTTGGGAACGATAACCGGAGTGTCGTCATCAACCGGCTCTTCACCCTCGTCCATTAAATCGCGATCCGGAGGCGATGGCCTGACGCGAACCTTCAACTCTTTATAAGCCTCTCGAACCTGTACCACGTCGCATGAAGTGGGTGCTGACATGTCATTCGGGATATTCGTGGCCCGAAACTGATTCATGACGGTGCTTTTCTTTTTGCACGTATAGCAGTCAAGCAAGCCAAAGTTGTGGCCCAGTTCGTGAGCCAGCGCGTCCGCGATCGCCTTTGCGTTGGTCAGTACCGGATCTACCTCAATGATTGCGTAACTGATGATTTGGTCGTGCCTGGCACTGAATGCGGTTAGCCCCGTAAGGTGTCGCTTGCTCTTATCAAAGACAGTGCCTCGCATGATCGTCAGGCAGTTGTCGCAGGTTAATTGGTGATCCGTGGATCCCTGGTATTCGAGCTTCACGCCGGACCCGGTAGCCTCTGACACGCTATTCCAATTGTTCAGCACGCCAATCAAACCCGAAACATCGTCGGCCTTGAAACCGGCGGTTGCGATGAACACTTTCACGCGAGCGTTCGCAGCCCAGGTCCAGAAACCGATGGCAGGCGCTTGTTGGCCAACTGTGCACGGAGCGGATCTGTCTGTCGATTTAGGGTTTGCTTGCTGCAAGCCCGGGCCAGCGAGCGACAAGGCTATTAGCAGGGCTATTCGACTGAATTTCATTTTAGAAAGGAGGGCGAGGGGCGGGGGGATTGGTTGCGTGACTTTGCGCGATTAGGGGAGTCGCGGCACAAACGGATTAATTCGGGGTTGATCTGCACCAGCCGGCGCTAAGTTTACGATTGAACTTGCTCCAGCGGAGGGCGCAGAGTTGCTCGTTTCACTTGACCGCTTCGCTTCAGCGGCGGCTGTTTGTCGATTAAGGGCCGTCGCCGAAAGTTTGCGTTCCTCGTGGTATATCGTCCTCATTGTGGCGAGATCACATTCTGAGGGGCCAACGAGGCCGTTGTTCTTGTTCAAACCAGGGAACCCATTCATCAACGAACGTTTCTTCTTACACGTCGGACAGTCCCAAAGACCGAGGCCGTGACCCATCTCATGGGCCATGAAACCCTGCAGCGCGTTCGGTTCGTTAATGCCAATGTCCAGATCGATCCACGCTGAAACCAGCAAACGACCTTCTTCCTCGTTCATGGGATGGAAAAAAGCGTAGTGGTGCCGGTCGCGCGCGTAAACATCTCGCTTGTTCACAGTGAGACACCCGCGGCAGGTCGCACGCTTATCGGTTTCACCGGCGTATACGAAGGTGACTCCCGATCCGTTTTCCCTACCGGCGCTATTCCAGGTGTTCATTGCTTCACGAAGCACGGCGCTCTGTTCCGGCGTGAATACATTGCGTGTGAAGTAGACCTTGACTTCAGAATCTGCCGGCCAGTGATACGAACCAACGGGTGGCGCCGTACGGTTCGTCGTACAAGCTTCTAATTTTTTACTAACCGGCGGAGCGATCGGCGTTTGAGTACTCACCGCGACGGCTTTTGAATTGGCTTTTGCGGAAGGTTCCGTCTTAGCTGGTGTTTCTTTCGTATTTGACGGGACGGTTTCCAATTCTACTCCGTCATCATCGACGTCCTTGACGTCCACCTTGCTGCCGAATTCCTTATAGTCGTAATAGCGAACCTTGATTCGGTAATGAACGTCGCCTTCCTTGAAATGCAGAATATCGTCTGCCTCGGTTCGAACTGGAAACGCGAGCGACTCTTTGATCGGTGCACGCCAGGTGATGAACGTCGGGAATCGTTGCTTGCCCTGCGGTTCCACCACGCCCTTGATTTTGACAATCTGAAAGCTGGTGGGATCGACCCAAACGCGCCCGACGAAGAAGCGGTTCTTCATTCGTTTCGGATCCGGCGTCTCTCGCGGCCTTACTTCAATGGCGAATAATTGCTGGCCGTCGACGCGCTCGCTACCTACGTACGCCAACTCGTATTTCGTCGCTTCAACGATATCGATACCCAGGAGTTGCGCGCCCTCCAGGTCCTGAATGTCTTCCTTGGTGATCCGCATTTCGTGGATCGTAGATTTAGGATGGAAAGTGACCCGTTCAATTCGCCGGCCTCGATCGTCGAAGATAAACTGCGAATTCCTCAGGTACTCTCCGGTGACCTCACCGCCCGGGCCCACCGTCTGCAGCACGACGTCACGCTTGAAGGTGTGTTGATTCAGCGCTTCCCGGACCTTGCTCTCCGCAGCGACGAACCGCTCTAGCACTGTCTGGCCCTCAACCGTGGGCGCTAAAGATGCCACGACGACGCGAGGCTGTGCGGCTGAATCGCCTTCTCGCACTGAGGCTACTGAGCCTTGCTGGGCGAATACGGCGCCGAAACAACCGGCAACCAGTGCCGTGACTACGACCTTTGCGAGTCTGACTGAAAAACGCAACATCTGGAATTACTCCGGAGAGGGCGCTGCCTGGAGAAGTTAGGGGCCTGGAAAGCCGACTTCTGTGAAACGCTCGAGATTTTGATTACGTGAGTGTTAGGTACTACCGGGGCGATGGTGCTGAACGGGGTGCTTGAAGCCTCGTTTGACCGCATCCGAGGCAAGCTCAAATTAGCACAACGATGTTTAAACGGTCAATCAAATGTTATGCAGCGCAAGCAAGCGCGCGTTTAGCGTAGAAAACGCACGGGAAAGGAGGCCCAATTCTGTCTATATTCACAGTGTCAGAAATACTAGGTTACAGGGATGTTAGGCAGTCTTTTGGGGCAATTATTGTCATTGACAGTAATACTTCCCATGTTCTAGAGTGACTGCCCCCAATACTGGTTTCGGTTCAGGTAGCGTGCGATTTCATCGCGTTGGCCCCACGCTAACTGATCAGATACGGCGGCAGCTCCATGAGCTACCGCCTCCAGAAACGTCAGATTGTTTCGCCACGCGGGAAGTGAGAGTCTCGTGAAGATTTAATCTGGGGGTTTGGTCCTCGGGATCGAGCTGTTGGAATTCCCCGACGGTGCCGTCTAAACCTCGTAACTGAGTCTCTGAATGCAGAGAACTTCGCGTTGGGATTTCCGTTACAACAGACCCTCCACGTTTAGTCTAAAACACCCATTTAAATAACGCCCGACCAGGCGCGCGTAATCCAGGCGTCCCAGCGAATCGTTCACGATCACACTGGGAACAGGAAACCGTTTCTTCGGTGTCGCTAAATGTTTTGGATCAAGCGGGATTTTTGGAAGCGCTAGCAGGTAATTAAGACGTAGCCAATCGTCGCACCCGGTTACCGGGATTTCTGAATGCTGCCTCGCGAGAGAGGTTTCCCCTCGGGGTATCGCACGAGTCTTTCATGGATACGTGCAAGGGATAACTATCGATTACTGACCAAAAACCTGGCGAGCATACAGATGAACTTCCCCAGGTGCCACTGAACGAAAGAAACGAGTGTGATTTATGCGGCTAACTTTAAAACTAATCTTTAGAACCATTGCCGTGGGTCTTTTTCTTGGTTTGGCTTTGGTTGCGAGCGCGCAGGAAAGCGCGTCAGCGGTCGCGTCAACCGCGCCCCAAAGCGCCGATGCCGCCTCGTCTGCCAGGCTGGCCGCGGCCGCTGCTGATAATCGCTACCGCATTGGCCCCGGAGACGTGCTTGAAGTTCGCGTGGCGCGGGCACCGGAACTATCGCGCGAGGCAATTCGAGTTGATCAAAGCGGCAACATTCGCATGCCGATGCTTGACGTTGACATTCCAGCCGCTTGTCAGACCGAAGGGCAATTGGCTCAGAACATCGCTACGCTTTACAAGAA
>JBKPNP010000193.1:0-5217 GCA_046732775.1 Acidobacteriota bacterium | reverse complement strand
AACCGACATGTCCTTGCGAACGCCAGATTTTGAGTCTGGTGCGTATACCAATTTCGCCACTCCGGCAGCAACAGCGAGGGTGAAGATAATAAGGCGAAGAGTTTGCGAATCGCAACTCTGAGTTCAGAGTTCCGAGTTTTGAATCCCGAGGCGGAGTCCTGAGTACTGGGTCCCACGCCAATCTTAATTCCGCGCGCTGTGCGTCGCGATTGAGAGCGACTTGCTCTCTTCACTCGCCTCTTCTTCACCCGGCAACTCATAGCCTTTCGAGTTGTACTGGTAGTAGTAATAATCGTTCGCCCGCACTTCAGCCCGATTCAGCACCACTCCAATAATCTTGGCGCCAATATCGTGCAGCGTCTGGCGCGAGCGCTTCACTACCTGACGCGAAGTCGTACCGCCGCGCACGACGAGGATCACACCGTCCACGAGCGACGCGATCAACACGCCGTCAGTAAACGAAGCAATCGGAGGCGAGTCGATAACGATGTGCGTAAAAGTATTGCTCGCAACATCGAGCAGACGTCTCATCTGCGACGAACCAAGCAACTCCGCGGGATTGGGGGGAATCGCCCCGGAGCTCAGCAGGTAAATGTTTGAGTCCTGATACTGATTGATCCGCGCGAGAATTTCCGCTTCGCTAAGTTCGCTGGACAGGATTGCGCTCAACCCTTCGTCATTACTCAAGCCAAACACGTGATGCAAACGAGGACGTCGCATGTCGGCGTCGATGATGAGCACGCGTGCACCTGTCTGAGCTAAGACCGTCGCAGTGTTCACGGCGGTGGTCGTCTTACCCTCAGCGGGCACGCTCGACGTGACCAGCAGCGTTTTTGGTGAACGACCAGGCGTTGATAACAGTATTGAAGTGCGCAGATGTTTGAACGCTTCGGCAAGCGAGCTGGGGCCTTCCGAATTGATCAGCAATTCGGGTCCCCCGCCGTTTCCGTTTCGCTGTCCGCGCCCGGGCAAAAATCTTTGCGCCGGCTTCCCTGCCAGCGGAATGATGGCGAGCGACGGCAAACGCAGGCCGCTTTCGATGTCGCTGGTGCTCTTGACGGTGTCGTCGAGATATTCAAGGAACAACGCGAGCGCGACGCCAAATGCCAGGGCGACGGCCAGCGCCAGAAACACGCTCTGCATCCGTCTCGGGCCGATGGGCCCTTTAGGCACCACCGCATAATCGACCACGTGAATATTGTTAGGCGTGCCCGCCATGGTCACGTCGTTCTCTTTAGAGCGCTGCATCAAGCCGTCAAGCAAGCCCTTATTCGTTTCGATCTCCTGTTTGAGAATGTTGTAGTTGATGGCCGCCTGATTTTGAGCAACCGTTTCCGAACGCTGCTTGTTGAACGACTCGCGCAAAGTTTTCTCGCGATCTAGGGCCTTGCGGTAAGCGGTTTCCAAATTGACGGTGATGACTTTCTTTGCTCCGCCGCGCGACTCTTCCAACTGTTTTTCCAGCGTCGCAATTTGCTGATTTGCGTCTTTAACTTCCGGCGACTCTTCAGTGTCCGTCAACAACAACTGCGCGCGCTTTTGTTTGATCTCAGTCAGCTTAGCTTTCAATTCGGGAATGGATTTGTCAGTGACTTCGGCATTTGCCTCGGCTGCCCCAGGCGTTTGACTGGCGCGGTAGGCGGCCTCGGCCAGACTGCGTTCGTTCTCCGCCTCGAGCAGCGCGCGATTCAGGCCGGTTAATCTCTCAACGACAGTATTCTGGTTAGCGTCGAGCGAAATAATCTCGTGGCTTTGGGCGTAGTTCACTAACTGCTCTTCGCCGCTGCGAATCTGCGACTGCAATTCGGCAATGCGTTTTTGCAGGTAGGTGCCGGCGATCGTGTTGGTCTTGGTCTTGACCTCGAGATTCCAGAGCGCGAAGGCGTCGGCGACCGCATTCACTACTTTCGTAGCCACGGCCGGATCGGTGTGGTTGGCACGAATATCAATCAGGCGCGTCTTCTTCAGCTGATCGATCTCCAGCATACCCTGAATAGAATCCACATACGGCGCGAGCCGCTCGATGTCGGCGGCGTCGTCCGTCGAATCGGATTTAATGCTGGCCGTTTCAATTGCCTGAGTCGCCTGCGGCGGGGGCGTCGGTGTCTGCTTCGCGCCAAACCCGAGCATGTTTTTTAAACTTTGCCAGGTGGAACGCGGCGCCACACGCGAATTGAAAAACGTGCGGTTGTGTTCCAGGTCGAGATTTTTTGCGACTCTTCGCAGCAGCGTCGGACTGGAGAGAATTTGGACCTGAGTATTGAAGTACTCAGGATCCATGTAGGTATTCTCTGAGTAGTAGTAGCCGCCCTTGGAAGCGCCGAGCGCCGGATTCATGCTTTCGACATCTACTTGCACGCGCGCATGTGCCTGATAGATATCGGGCTGGCGCGCCTGCCTCAAAGCGGAGATGGTCGAGATGATGAGAGCGAGACCGATGATCAGCCACAAACGTTTGCGAATGGTTCGCCAGTAATCGCGCAGGTGCAGCTCGCCTTCGGGAGAGGCTTCTTCACCATAAGCAACGATGGGAGGCGTTGCGTAGCCGTTGCGGCGGCCTTCTTCCGTCTCTTCGAGCGCCGAACTCTTCAAGATCAGGGCAACAGCTTTCGCTAAATCAGACTGTTCTTTCATAGAAGATCTTTAAACAGATATTGCTGGCAGGGCCGGAAAACTTAATGAGATTTTCCGAACTTCACGTGCGAGCTGAAGACTGCTAGACCCGTACAAACGCCATCGGGCGTGATGCCGAAGTGAGGGAAAGTTAACACGCAGGTCAGCGATAGCGCAAAGCCTTCAAACCCGTCGCCCTCGGAGCGTACGCGTCGCGGCCAGGGACAAAGCATTGAGCGATTAATTTAAATGACGTTGCACCGACTTATTGTGAGACAGCTCCCGGGCAAACTAATCTCACAGAACCGCAGTTGGTATTTCCCTTCAAACGGATTTGACAGCTGCGGATCAGTTCAGCGCGATTCGGACATAATCAGCGCGAGGAATATTTGCCAGCTGGCAAGAAGCTACTAAACGCACACCTTAGTTGCTCCTCCCGTACAGTTGCCAACCCCGCTGCAACAGTTCGTGCCGCCCGCTCCAGGGTTACACGGGCTGAAACCAGAAGGTCGGCAAGATTGCGCTTGCACTGAAGTTGGCGCGATCATCGAAACGACAACCGGCAAGGCGATGGCCGCAACGCTGGCGGCGCGAATCATTTGCCTGCGGTCCATACCGGCGGCGGCAACGGTTCTAACTGGCGCGGTCTCCAGCAGGTCAATTTTCTTCAGATCGTCCAGCGCCAACCACACGATGTTGTCATCGACGGGCTCACCAAATTCGTGTGTAAGCGCCGTGGAAATTTGGCCAACGGAGTTCTTCCCGTCACAATTCTTCCACACCAGAGCGGCGGTGTGGTTCAGACAATGCGCCTTGTCGGTTGTGAGATCGTACACCAACACTTCACCGTCGATTTCCTTGATGATGAGTTTTTCGGTACGAGCTTTTGGGAGCTGAGTATTGTATTGGTTTTTCATATAGGGTCTCTTCCTTGTCGATTTCAACTTCCGCGCACACGGGGTGGATGTACGCACCTTGATCTACTGGGGGTTTAGGCGGGCAACCTATCACGACTTTCCCTCAAGAGCAATAGTCAGCCAAACGCGGACGCGAAAACAGCCTCCCTTTGGCGTGCGGTGACCTGTCACCGCTTTGGAGCTCGCGACCTTCCGAGACCATGTCACATAGATTCAGCCCCGAGCTGGGCGATCAGGTCGTCGAGAAATCAAAGCGGTGAGAGGTCACCGCACTCCAAAGGTCTTGAGCGACGACTACAAAGCACCGTTTCAGAAATCGTAACGCGGGCGCTCAGCTATATGCCTTCTTGCGAAATTGCAGGCGGGCTCCTATCCTCGCTACCCAAATTACGTACGGAAAAGAGGACGCATGCAGGAATTTGAGAAACTCGGCGAGCTCGTCGAGAATCGTTGGAAAGCACAGAATTACAGCGAGCAGGCCTTTCCGGATATCGCCGCGGAGACTTTGATCGAATCCGCATTGCCCGGCCGGGTAGATCCATGGGACATCATCCGCTGGGTACACACAGCCACCACCTTACCCGAACAGCAGGACATTGAAGGCCGGTTTGGCAATCCACCCGTAACCATGTTTCGCGGCTCGCGATTTTATATCGACGTCTATTATTGGCTCGACGGCACCACCAGCATTCATCAACATTCATTCTGTGGCGCCTTCCAGGTGTTGCTAGGTTCGAGCATTCACAGCCGTTACTCATATCAGGAAGACACGATTATCAACGAACATTTTTCGGCGGGGAAGATCACGCTCGAAGAAGTGCAACTGCTGAGCTTGAACGATGTGCGAACCATACGACCCGGCAGAAACTTCATTCACTCGCTGTTTCATCTCGACCGGCCGTCGGCGACGATTACGATTCGCACGGATCACACGCCTTCCGCCGCCGTGCAGTACGACTATCACAAGCCTCATTTTGCTTTGAATCCGTTTTTCAAAAATGCGCTGGTGACCAAGAAGTTGCAGACGGTCGGATTGCTCCTGGGGATGAAGCACAAGGATGCCGACACCATGATTGGCGATCTCGTTTGCGGTTCGGATTTCCACACCGCGTACTACGTCCTGCGGGAGATCTATCACCAACTTCAGAGTAGCGAGATCGACGAGCTGTTTGGACTATCAACTGGCAAGTCGCGGTTCAATGCCATTCTCGAACGAGCGACAACTGTGCACGGCGAGCTGGCCCGGTTGATTCTTCCGGTGGCTGAGGAACACGAACGCCAGGTGAGCATCATTCAACGGCGGCAGACGATTACCGCCGACGAACACCGGTTTTTTCTGGCGTTGCTCTTAAACATTCCGGATCGCGAGAAGGTGCTGCAATTGGTAAAGGCGCGCTATCCGGATCAGGATCCGGTCGACACTGTCCTCGATTGGGTCGAACAACTCGGCCGCACGCGCGTCCTCGGTTCGAAAGAAACAAATGCGCTCGGCTTGCCGGAGTTCGATGACAACTACGTTTTTGTGTTGGAGTGTTTGCTGCGAGGATTGCAGGAGAACGAAATAACTGAACGAGCAAGAATTGAGTACCCCGCGGATTCGGCTACACAACTTATCGCAGAAATTCCGGCGCTGGCGACAACACTAAAGGAATCCACCCTCTTCAAATCATTGCTGGTTGAGTAGAGA
>JBKPNP010000192.1:0-13747 GCA_046732775.1 Acidobacteriota bacterium | reverse complement strand
TTCTGCTCCTCGTCCTGAGTGAACCCGGGTATGCCGTCAAGCTCGAAAATTTCAATGTTCGCGCCTTCCGGCACGAGTTCGGTTGCCGCGCGCAGGGCGGCGCGGTTGTACGATTCGCGGCGAAGGCTGCCGGCGATGCCGAGGATCCGAATGGGTTTGCTCATGTTGTGCTCTCCTTGTAGTCGAGTAGATTTCGATTCGTTGGCGGGCAGCGATCAGGATTACGGTTCTAGTGCTTCCGCGGCCCACTGCCCGTAGAAGTTGATGAAGTGTCCGTTGTGAGACTTGAGAATCTCTCGCACTCTCTCACGCGCTTCCGTTTCCTTTGCCCCAACTCCGATACCGTCGTGCCCAGCCTTCAACTCCTGCTCGATCTGCCTGACAATTTTGGGGGCGTCGTAGTAATCCTGCGGTTTCTGTGTGGAGCGGAGGATATGGACTAACACTTCGCCCTCCTCACCGGTCAGGTCAATCCGTTGCGCGCCTTCTTCATCAGTCAAGAGTTCTACCTCTTCCGCCGTAAACCCTGCCGTCCTTAAATCACGGAGCGCAGCTTCGGCGTCACCCGGGTCATCAATAATTCCGATGACCTTGTTGGTCGGGTTAAAGATAAACTTAGAGTTTGCTCCTTTGTCACTTGGTGTCTGTTCGATAAGTCTCCTTTGCGACAAGCTGAAGGTTTGAGAGCGATGATGCGATAAGCCGCAAAACAACACGTCATCCACGCCAACGGATTTTTTGCCATATCGCTGCGCGGCACTGATGACGGATTGCTTGCTCGCGGTGTAAACGATAAAGCATTGAGCCCTTGCCCGCCTGTATCAGCTATCTAGAACCTTCGAGGCTTTGTCATCGCAGCGGTGTGCATATGAACTGGCTCGGTTTTCGGTTTTCGCAAGCGCAAATTCAAAATTTCAACCAATACCGAAAACGCCATCGCAAAATAGATGTACCCTTTTGGAATGTGACGGTCGAACCCTTCGGCAATCAGGGTTACGCCGATCAATAATAAAAACGACAGCGCGAGCATTTTAACGGTGGGGTGCTTGTGAACGAATGCACCGATTGGTCCGGCGAACGCCATCATGAACAAAATCGAGATGACGACTGCCGCGATCATAATTTCGATTTGGTCAACCATTCCGACCGCCGTGATCACGGAATCAAGCGAGAAAACCATATCAAGAAGGGCAATTTGAACGAGAACACCGGCGATCGAAGCGTAGACCTTTGCTGTTTTGCGACCTTCTTCACCTTCGAGCGAGCCATGAATTTCGTGCGTGGCTTTACCGATCAAAAACAATCCCCCGATGAGCAAGACAAGGTCGCGTCCCGAAATTTCCTGTCCCAGAACGGTAAACAAGGGAGCGGTTAAACCAATCACCCACGTCAACGAAAATAGCAGAATGACACGCATTATTAGTGCTAATCCGAGTCCGATGTAACGCGCCTTTGATTGCTGTTCCAGCGGCAGTTTGCCCGCTAAAATCGAGATAAATACAATGTTATCTATGCCGAGAACGAGTTCTAAAACGGTTAAAGTCGCAAAACCAATCCACGTTTGCGGGTCAGAAAGAAGTTCCATCTAAAACTCTCCGCAATTCAGTTTTTCTGCAGCGGTTGCCACACCCGCTACGCAGAGGCGCCTATCTCGATCTGAGTTAGATTCGCCCCTAGAGCTTGACCATCCCACCATTCGAAGTCTCACTTGCATCTCGATCACATCGAAGGCAAAAGTGAAGAGGATGAAACCTTGTTGCCTTTTACTCGCTAGGGATACCGCACGACAGCAGGCCGTGAACCGGGGAGTGGAATGAACTCCGTCTCGTCGGGAACGGGCGCGAACCGACCCTCCTTCCAGTCCGTCTTTGCTTGCTCAATGCGATCTTTGGAGCTGGAGACAAAGTTCCACCAGATATGGCGTGGACCATCCATCGGCTCTCCGCCCAGGAGCATCATCCGTGCGGGGGAAGTCTCAGGCGCTCGCAGTGTGATCTCCGCGCCCGGCTTAAAGATGAGGAGTTGGCCGGCGCGGTAAGTTCCGTCGTCGGGGAGAAGCTCGACTGACCCTTCGAGGATATATGCCGCGCGCTCCTCGTGTTCGGCGGGTACTGGGAGGCGCGCTCCCTCCGTAAGCATGATGTCCGCGTAGGACATCTCCGAGAGTGTCCGGACAGGGGACTGAGCACCATAGAGTGATCCGGCAATGAGGCGCACGCGTTTGCCCTCGGCCTCGATCAGCGGCAACTCGGAAGTCCCATGATGAACGAACGCAGGATCGCACTCCTCGTACTTTTTCGGCAGTGCGACCCATGACTGAATGCCAAACAGTTCTGAGCCAGACAGTCTCATCTCCTGCGGCGTTCGTTCAGAGTGTGCGATGCCGCGCCCCGCAGTCATCCAGTTAACCTCTCCGGCGCGTATCGGCTGTACGGTGCCGAGTCCGTCGCGGTGCATCAGTTCGCCCTCGAAGAGATAGGTGACGGTGGCGAGTCCGATGTGCGGGTGCGGCGCCACGTCCAGCCCACCGCCAGCCCGCAGCACCTCCGGGCCCATCTGGTCCAGAAAGACAAAGGGGCCGACCGTGCGCCGCTTAGCTGCCGGGAGTGCGCGGCGGACTTTAAAGTCGTCAACTATTTCACGCTCGCGCGTGACGATGACCATTTCGAGTCCGGGCGGAATCTCTTGTTCCCCAGTCGGAGCATCATCGTTCATTAAACTGCCTCTGGTTTACTTGGTTATCCGCGCTTGCGCGTCGATCCTGCTAGTTGAAATGGGGGAATAGAGGAAGCTTACGCATTCGCGCGTTTCTGATGTAGTCGAATGAAACATACCGCGACCTGCTAAATTTTCTTTTGGAATTTCGCAAGCTATCATACAAAAACGAAGCATTCAATCAGCAGGCCTTATGGAACACGCACACTAGAATAAAGAACGCCACCAGGCCAGACACCAGGAAAGTTAGTGGCTTGTTCGTGGGAGTTAGTGGATCATTCGTTCATCAAAGGAAGGCGAGTTTAAGCATGTCCACCATCAGCGAAGTGTTTCTTCCGGGCGTCGGGCGCAAGTTTCAAGTCGAGACCATGACGGGTGACCGGTTGGTCATCGTCATCCACGATGACGGCACGCGCGAACTGTACCACTTCACCCGCACAAACATGGATCGCCCCGCATCGGTCTTGAGGCTTTCGGACGGCGAGGCACGGCAAATCGCGGGGATTGTCGGTGGACTGAACTACGTACCGCGAAATCTCCCGATGGCTGAGGTCATTCTAGGCGACCTCGTCCTGGAGTGGTTCATCATTGAACGAGGCGCAGCGTGTGTTGGCAGAACAATTCGCGACCTCAAAGTTCGCACCCAGACGGGTGCCTCCATCGTTTCGATCATTGAACCCGACCAGACGAAGCGTACCAACCCCGAGGCTGATACCGTCCTAAACGAAGGCGCTACGCTGATTGCCGCCGGGGACAGACGAACAATCAACGCCCTGAAGCGACTGCTAGTGGAAGGGAGTGCGGGGTTATCTGGTGGATAACGTCATCCTGGAAATCGGCTTGGCGTTAGGGTTGATCGCATTTGTCATCGCTCTCGCCAACAAACTTGGCTTGTCCAACATTCCGTTCCTGATCCTAATCGGGATCGCGGTGGGACCCCATGCCCCGCATTTCGGTGCCTTCGACTTCCGTTTCATCGAGACCGGTTCGCTCATCTCGTTCATGGGACGCCTCGGCGTCCTGTTTCTGCTGTTCTATCTCGGGCTGGAAGCAAACCTCACACGCTTAATTGAGGCGGGGCGCTCAATCCTCGTCGGAGGCTCAATCTACATCACAATCAATTTCACCTTTGGATTTACATTTGGTTATCTGGCGGGTTTTCCTTTGCGTGAAGCGCTGATCATCGCCGGGCTGACGACCGTATCGTCCAGCGCCATCGTCGCCAAAATTCTCTTTGACTACCGACGCATGGCAAATCCCGAAACCCAAATCGTACTCGGCATTACGATGTTCGAGGATATTTTTCTCGCAGTTTATCTGTCGCTCATCTCCGGCATCGTGCTGAGCGGAGCGACCTCTCTAACTGGCGTGCTTTCCTCTGGTGGCATCGCCCTGGGCTTCATCGTCGGCTTAATGCTATTGGGCCGCTGGGCAACGCCGTTATTAAATCGGATGCTTAGCATTTCATCGAATGAACTTTTCGTCGTCGTGGTTTTCGGCTGCCTGTTTCTGCTCGCCGGCCTCGGCGAGACAATCCACGTTGCTGAATCTATCGGCGCCCTGTTGCTTGGATTGATACTCGGCGAAACCGAACACAGCGAGCGGATGGAGCGTCTCGTCGTCCCGTTTCGCGATTTCTTCGGCGCCATCTTCTTTTTCAGCTTCGGCCTGTCGATCGACCCGTTCACCTTAGGCGGCGCGGCGTGGTTGGCGGTAGGGGCAGCGGTCCTGTCCTTAATCGGCGTTGTCATCGCCGGATTCATTGTCGCCTGGCGTGCCAACTTGTCTGCCGTCGGCTCGCTGAATACGTCATTCACGCTGCTGGCGCGCGGCGAGTTTTCCATCATCATCGTTAACCTTGCTATCGCGGGCGGTTTGATGGGAGTCTTGCAGCCGTTTGCCGCTCTGTATGTGTTGATCTTGGCGAGCGCTTCGCCGCTGCTGGCGAAAGAATCGGAGCGCATTAACGGGTTGTTTGTCAGGATACTCAGCCGTCTTCGGAAGAAAAAGAAGGCGGATGCAAAAGTCGAAGATGTCAAAATATGAATGGCGGCGGGTTTCCGAGGGAGCCTCCTGGGATGGTCATTCTGGCAAGCTCGCAAGGCTTGGCGCACGTAACCCAAACGCTCTAGTCTCTGCACTCCGCGTTTTGAGCCGGACTCATTTCCGAGTAGGCTTGGGCCTCTTCGTCGAAGATCGAGCCGCGCTGACCATCGAGTTATCGCGCTGAGAAGGTAGTTTCTTGCCCTTACTCTTATCTTCGCTCGTCAGGCATGTATCGTCCGCGGTTGTTGTGTCGGCGGCAAACGCTCCTCCCTCGTTCTCCCATCGGTCAAGCATTTTCTTCTTCAGACGCTTTCTAGCGATAGGATCAGGCATCGTCGTGTCCTCCTTACTCTGCTTTTCAGTTTCAAGTCGACGCTGGTTGCCAAAGTGCACCTTCATTCACCGGTGGGCAGGATTATTATCGCTGTTGGGCACTGATCTTCAACCTCTCGGTTGCCATCCTTGGGCAGTCCGACGGCCAGAAACCATTCGCCCGATGATTGATCGTCCTTCGATTTCGTACATGGCACCGACCTGCCGAAGGCGTAGTCCTAGTATCGTTCTCAGTTGAGCGCATACAGCGAGATGTTTCTCATCCGGTGAGAACACTGCACTCTCGATCGTACACTTTCCTTTACCCAGATTGGAGCAAATATCTCGGCGATTTGGTCCCACAATTCAGTTGCATCATTAGTTCGCCGGATTCGGTCGAGCAATTCAACCAATGGTTCCAATCGCAAGTCGCCGTCCCGTGTGAGGTATTTGAAGTGAACCGTCAATCCAGTTAGTTGGAGGCGGCGATCGGAATCGAACCGATGAATAAAGGTTTTGCAGACCTCTGCCTTACCACTTGGCTACGCCGCCCGAGCGAAGGGATGAAGGAGAAAGCGGAAGGATGAAAGTAAAACGGCGGGAAAGCCACCAGGCTTTCATCCTTCATCCTTCCGCCTTCATCCTTTGATTCTGGAGCGGGAGACGAGATTTGAACTCGCGACCCTCGCCTTGGCAAGGCGATGCTCTACCACTGAGCTACTCCCGCTTTAGAGCAGGGAAGATTCTAATGATTGGATCATTGTTGTCAAGTTAGCCCGCCGAAAGCGTTGTCTTATTCGTAATGCAAACTGATAGTTTGCGTTTGCCACACGGCAATCCGACGCGGACGCAAACTAACAGTTTGCGTTACAAGTTGACTTCTACCTCGCTCCTCGCATACGTTCCGTATTCTTCCGTCGGCAATACCCCAGTATCAACCGTAAATCCAAGGAGCGCGCCATGAAAAGGTTTAAGACACCTCTCTCCGCATTCGCATTAGTTTTTCTGTTACTGCCTTTTAATATCGCGGTCGCTCAGGATGGTTATAAAAAACCGCCCAAAGAAGTGCTCGACATTCTCTCTGCTCCGGTGACGCCGGTTGCTTCTGTGAGTCCGGTGCGTGACACCATGCTGATGTTGACCGGACTCCGTTATCCACCAATTGCGGACCTCGCACAGCCGATGCTGCGTCTGGCTGGTCTGCGCATTAACCCGCGCACCAATGGCCCGCATCGTTTTCAGTACTCCGTGGCGATGGCGCTCAAGCGCATCAGTGACGGCACTGAAACCAAAATCGCTCTACCACCAAATGCCAAGATCAGTTCGATTCAGTGGAGCGGCGACGGTAAGCATTTCGCTTTTCTAAACACGACCGCGAGCTCCACCGATTTGTGGGTTGGCGATACCAGCAACGGAAAAGTGCAACAGCTCAAAGGCGTAAGAGTTAATAACGCTTACGGCGACGCGTATCAATGGATGCCTGACAATCACACTCTGCTCGTCGAGACCGTTTCGACGAACCGTCCGGCGCCGCCCGTTGAGTCGTCAGTGCCGATGGAACCTAACGCGCAGGAAAGCTTCGGACGCGTCGGTCCGGTTACCACGTTTGAAGATTTGTTGAAGACGCCGTTTGACGAGCGCTTATTTGAATACTACGCCACCGCGCAGCTGACACTCGTCGATACGCGGAACGGAAAAAGCACAGAGATCGGCCAGCCTGGTATTTTCCAGACCGCCGATCCGGCGCCTGACGGCAATCACTTTCTGGTCGCGCGGCTGCACCGGCCATTTTCTTATTTGCACCCTGCTTTTGCGTTTCCAAAAGAAGTTGAAGTTTGGGACGGCAAAGGAAAAGTCGTTTACAAAGTAGCGAGCCTGCCGCTCGCCGATCAGGTGCCGATCGGCGGAGTGCCCCTCGGCCCACGCAGTTATCGTTGGCGGCCGACCGCGCCGGCGACGTTGGTTTGGGTAGAAGCGCTCGACTCCGGCGATCCAAAAAAGAAAGTTCCTTTTCGCGATCGCATCCTGTCGCTAAGCGCGCCCTTTAGCGAGCCGCCGAAAGAAATGATGAAAACTGAACAGCGTTTTGCCGGCTCACTATGGGGCGAAAAGGACTTGTTATTGGTGAGCGACTTTGATCGCGATCGTCGTTGGACGAGAACGGTAATAGTCAATCCAAACGATCCGAGTACGTCGAAGATACTCTGGAGCCGCAACGTCCAGGATCGTTATGCCGATCCCGGTACGCCCGTTACACGCGTGCTCGCGAACGGCCAACGCGTGATCCTGCAAAACGGAGATTCGATTTATCTCGCCGGAACCGGCTCGAAGCCGGAAGGCGATCGGCCGTTTCTCGATCGTCTCAATCTGCAGACTCAAAAAACTGAGCGCCTATTCAGAAGCGACGCCAACCAATATGAATCGTTCGTCGCCTTATTAGATGACGAGGCGAAGCAGTTCATCACACGTCAGGAGAGTCCAACCGCGGCGCCGAATTATTACCTGCGCGCGACCGCTGCGTCTGGGGGCGGGATGCCGATCAAAACGCTGACGGATTATCCTGACCCGACGCCGCAACTTCGCGGCATCAAGAAGCAGCTCGTCACTTACAAACGCGCCGATGGCGTGCAGTGTTCGTTCACGCTTTACCTGCCGCCGAATTACAAGGAAGGAACTCGCCTCCCCACCGTCGTCTGGGCCTATCCGCTCGAGTTCAACGATGCGGGCACGGCGGGACAAGTGTCCGGCTCAACGCAACGAGCCACGCAAATCACTGGTCCGTCACACTTGTTCTTCCTGCTGGAAGGTTACGCGGTGCTCGACAACGCCACCATGCCCGTGGTCGGCGATCCGGAAACAGTGAACAATACTTACGTCGAGCAGATTGTGATGAGCGCGAAGGCCGCCATCGACAAAGCGACGGAGATGGGTGTGACCGATCCGGATCGCGTCGGGGTCGGTGGGCACAGCTATGGCGCGTTCATGACGGCCAACCTGTTGGCGCATTCCGACCTGTTTCGCGCCGGGATAGCTCGCAGCGGTGCTTATAACCGGACGCTTACGCCGTTCGGTTTTCAGAGTGAACGACGAACGATTTGGGAAGCGCCCGAACTCTACATGAAGGTGTCGCCGTTCCTTTACGCCAACAAGATTAACGAGCCGATCCTGTTCATACACGGCGAGGCTGACGACAACCCCGGTACGTTCCCAATCCAGTCGGAACGCATGTATCAGGCAGTGCGTGGCAACGGCGGCGCGGTGAGGCTGGTGACACTGCCTCTCGAAGCGCATGGCTACACCGGACGCGAAACTATTGAGCACGTGCTTTACGAAATGATTAGCTGGTTTGATAAGTACGTGAAGAACGCGCCATCACGAGCGCCGAAGACCGCGAAGAATTAGGGAGACTGGAGCGCAAGCGTCCCGCTTGCGTTTAAATACCCAACCGGGACGGTTGCGCCCAGTCACTCCCAGTGTCTTTCCGACCACTTTCGCTTTCGCAGCTTGTCGTCATTCCAATAGTTCCGCAACAACTGAATTTCAAACTCACGATCGTTTTCGGCGGGCAACAACACAGTCACGACGTCGTAGCGGTAAGGCTGACGTATAAGGCCGAGCATACGGCGATACACTCTGGCGGCGCGTGCGACCTGCCGTTGCTTGCGTACGTCCACGTTTGCCTCTGGCGGCGCAAACCAATCGGAGACGCGAGTCTTCACCTCGACAAAGCAAAGCGTTTCGCCATCGTATGCAACCAGATCGATCTCAACGTTAATAGTAGCCCCGGCGCGATTGCGGCCGACCGGCAGAGCGAAGTTTGCTGCAACCAGGCGATAGCCGGCTTGGGCCAGATACGCTGCCGCCAATTCTTCGCCGCGCCGGCCGAGGTCTAGATGCGCGGCTAATTTTGCGGGCGGAGTTTCTGAGGACACTCAGGGAGTGTTTACAGCGTGAACCCTGATTTCAAGCGTGAGTGCGGAAGGGTATCTTTCAGCTTGATAAAAGGCGCCTTGTATCGGAGCGCGGGCGTCCCGCAAGCAACGCGCCGCAAGGCCCGAAGAGATTTCGCGCTACGCGCTCATTGCGGGCGGGACGCCCGCGGTCCCAAAGCCAGCGGTCCCAAAGAGCCAGCGGTCACAGTTAAATGGCGGTGCGCAATCTATCCAACGCGTCGCCCCAAAACGTCTTCATTTTCTGCGAAGCTTTAGCGTTAGGGAGCTTGCTATGTTGGGCGACGACCTGCGTTTTGTTGTCGCCCTTGGAAACGAAAGAAACGACTACGCTCGACTTTTGATCGCTCCAGGTGATGCGCACTGACTTGTTTGGCATTGAGCCGCGAATCGTCATCCCCGCCTCCTGAAGCCAACTATCACGCGTCTTTGCAACCGTGAACGCGCGAAAGAGTTTGGCGACCGGCGCATTGATCGTCCGACTCACGCTAACCTCATAGCCGGCAGGCTTCTGGTGCACGTCGCGCAGGCCGCGCGCCTGCTCGTAGGTCACCGTCACCATTTGCTGCCACCATGGGCCAACGCCCTCGTGCTCGCGCAGGTATTTCACGATTTCCTGATGACTCATCTTGCGCGCGCCGGCTTTGTCGAGAACGGCGAACCACTGTTTCCAGTCTTTGCCGGTTTTTGCCTGGACGGCCGCGTCGCTCATGCGCGGAGCTGAAGTCTTCGCTGTTTTTGATGTTGTAGTTGTCATAGTTTTAAGAGAAGACAGGCAGGAGGCCGGTGCTGCGTAAGAGGACAGGCAAGAATGTCTTCCTACGCAATGCTGTCCTACGCATCGCGGTCATAGGCAACTTTCAACCAGTGTTTCACTTCATCGTCGATGTCCTTCACCGACTCGAGTGGAATGCGATGAGTGATACGGTCCTTCTTCGCGAAGCCGCCGGTATCGATCAATCGCCCCGTTGCTTTCGTGTCGCCGAGTGCGAAGCCGATATCAACACGCTTGTTTGTCGTAGGTTTGATTTGTGCGAAGACGTGGTTGCGATAAAGCGGCACGATCGTTTGGCAGGGACAGGCCTTCACATCTTTTCCGACCTTCAAACCCACCTTCAACATTTGATCGTAGATGGGACGCAGTGCAGACTTCGCACCGGAAAACATGCTTTCAACGTAGCCCTCCGCCGCCGCGAGATAGGTGTCGGGGTTATCAACGTCTTCTCCTTTTCCAACCGATCGCTCCGCTAGCCACCAGGCAGTGTTAGTTCCAAGTCCGTATTCCGACTTCAACCATGCGCGCCGTTCCTTTTCATCTTTCGGAGCAGACTTTTTGATGAGTTGCAGCCATTCTTCTACCGAGCGCCCGGTTTTTTGTTTCAGCTCGGCCACCCATTTCTGGGTCATCGCCACACCGGGATGCACGCCGTAAATCGATTTCTTCGTCGGTTGAGTTGCCGCTTTTGGCATGTCGTATCCTTACTGAATGGATGTCGAGGTTAACTCAGGAGGGCTGCGGCCGGCTTCTTGAGAATTGCTTTACTGAGATGGCCGCCGCGGTTTCTTGCGACGCAGAACTACGTCAAGAGGGTAATAGTGTTCGCCCTCCTCTTTAATTGCTTTCCAATGCAGACGGTTTCCCGCCACAGTTATCCTGACCGTTAGTTTCCCGCCGAAGCTGCTGGCGATTTCGAACTCCGCGGTTTTCCCTTTGGCCACTGCGTCCAAGTCGCCCTCTTCCAATTTCGCGAGATAACGACGACTGGCGGAGTACTCGCCGGTCAACTTGTTGCCGCGCTGTTTAATTTTCAACCAGACGGAAGCAGCGGGCACTTCGCTCAGCTTCGCACTCCGATACGCGGGGGGCAGCTCGCTCCGGCTCTTCGCGTAAATAGCCCACTGCCACTCGCCCTGAAACGGTCGTTGAGCCGAGGCCGCAACGGACGCGACGAGTATAACGAGAGAAAGAAGAATTAGACGGCGAGTAGAGTTTGTGATCATCGTGTTTTGTAATCCGGTGAACGCGCAAACTGTGGTGGCCGGCGGGCCTTTGTCGCCTGCTCGAAAGCGTAGGCGTACTTGATCAACTTCGGCTCGCTCCAGGCGACGCCGAAAAAGGAAATGCCAACCGGCAAACCAAAAACGTAGCCGGCCGGGACCGTGATGTGCGGATAGCCGGCGACTGCGGACGCAGACGAATAGCCGCCGGTGAAATGATCGCCGTTGACCCAGTCAGTGGGCCAGGCCGGGCCGCCGGTCGGCGCAATCATTGCGTCAAGCCGGTGCTTGCGCATGATGAAATCGATGCCTTGCGCGCGCGACAGCAGATGGTTCTTCGCGAGCGCTTGCAGGTACTTTTTCTCCGTGAGCGGACCCTTGGCCTCAGCTTTAATAAACAAGTCCTGACCAAAGTAGGGCATTTCCCGTTCGCGGTTCTTTTCGTTGAAAGCGATCACTTCCTTTAACGAGTGGACCTGCGAACTGGTGCCGAGCCGTCCCAGATAGGCATTTAGATCGGCCTTGAACTCGTACAACAAAACCTCGAGCTCGGAGTCATCGAATTTTCCTGAAGTGGGGATGTCAGCCGGATCGACAATCACCGCGCCTAACCTCTTTAAGTCGGCAATGCTATCGTTCATGAGTTTGTCGACGCGGTCGCTGAAGCCGAAATATTTTCTGGCGATGCCCAGACGCGCGCCGCGGAGTCCGTCGCGGTTGAGAAACTGCGTGTAGTCGGTAAACGATTTTCCGGCGCTGGATCGTGTGACCGCGTCGTTTGCGTCAACCCCGGTTAGGGCGCCCAACAAGATCGCCGCGTCGCTTACGGTGCGCGCCATTGGGCCGGCGGTGTCCTGACTGTGAGAAATGGGAATGATGCCGGAGCGGCTGATGAGGCCAACCGTGGGCTTGATTCCTACCAGCGAATTTGCCGAAGACGGACAAACCACCGAGCCGTCGGTTTCGGTTCCGATTGCAGCGGCGCATAGGTTTGCTGCCGGAGCCACGCCCGAACCTGAGCTCGAGCCACACGGATTTCGATCGAGCGCATACGCGTTTTGAGTTTGGCCGCCGCGGCCGCTCCAGCCGCTGCTTGAATGGCTTGAGCGGAAATTTGCCCACTCGCTGAGATTTGTTTTCCCAATTATTACCGCGCCCGCTTCGCGCAACTTCTTCGCCACGAACGCGTCCTGAGTTGGTCGAGAGCCGACCAGCGCGAGCGAGCCGGCCGTCGTCATCATGCGGTCCGCGGTATCGATGTTGTCCTTTATTAATATGGGAATGCCGTGAAGCGGCCCGCGAATGCGCCCTGCCTTGCGCTCGTCGTCCAACGTTTCCGCGATCGACATCGCATCGGGATTGAGCTCGATAACCGAATTCAGTGCCGGCCCGTTCTTGTCGAGATCGGCAATGCGGTCCAGGTATTTCTTAACGAGCGAACGCGCTGAATATTTGCCGGACTGTTGCGCGCTTTGCAGTTCAGTGAGCGTAATCTCGTCCAGCTCAAATTCTTTGGGCGTGGCCGCGCTCGCGCTCGAGCCTGCAAGCAAAGACGCAGGTTTGGTAACAGCAACCACGCTGGCGAGTGCGGTCGTTTGCAGGAACTTGCGACGTTTCATTTAAGGCTCCGAAGCTCTGCGCACTGGCAGAGAAGGGACGGGCGTTAAGCTTTCGGAACGTGACTCATCAATGCGAGCACGTTGTCTTCTGAATCGCGAAAGGAACTCAACCAAAGATCGTACGTGCCCATGTCGGCGACGAAGGCGGGCGGCTGTTCAAATTTGACGCCGCGTTCTGAAAGCGTGGCGCAGGCGCTGTTGATGTCGTCCACTTTGAAGTAGATGATGGAACTCGGGTGATCAAATTCGGGTTTCGCCGGCGTCGATATCATCAGTCGCACGCCATCGCAATCAAAGAATGCCAGGCCGGGCGGCGCGCTGAAAAGGTGTTTCATGCCCAGCGTGTCGCGATAAAAAGCGGTGGCCCGCTCGATGTCGTGAGCATTCACCGCGATTTGTTCAATCGTGGAAAGCCCGAAGTTAGGCGACGACATGGAGTTTGAATCCTTGCTTTGTCAGGTTTGAACGCCGAAGAATTTACCCCGCGCCTGTCGCGCTGTCCAGATTTGTTTGCGTCGGCCTAAACCTTCCCAGCGGCTGGCAAAATCGGGTCACATGTCCTAACTTGCTGTTAGTACCAAAAATGATTGGTATTGAATGGTCGCGCTGGCCGTCAGCCGGACTGGAGCACAAGCGTCCTCGCTTGCGACCGCCGCAAATGCTGATCGCGATTGCGCGAAGAATATTGCCGATTGGGCAATGGAAGTTTGTGAATGACAACGGAAACAGTAAAAAAATCTGAGGGCGTTTCGCTCGACGAGGCCGCAGCGTTGCCGCTGGTGGCCGTAGTCGGACAGCCGAATGTTGGCAAGTCGACCTTGTTTAATCGACTTATCGGGCAGCGGCGTTCGATTGTTGGCGACGAGCCTGGCATTACTCGCGATCGCATTTACGGCGAAGTGGATTGGTCAGGTACGCGGTTTTCGATAGTCGATACCGGTGGCATTGTGCCCGACGATGAAGCGGTGATTCCCTCGAATATTTTTAAGCAAGCAGGATTTGCGATTGACGACGCGCAAGCGATCATTTGGGTGGTTGATGCGCGGCTCGGCATGACGCCGCTCGACGAGGAGCTTGCAAAGCTGCTGCGAGCGACGGGGAAGCGAG
>JBKPNP010000191.1:0-7032 GCA_046732775.1 Acidobacteriota bacterium | reverse complement strand
GATTTCACGGACAGCCTCCGCCGCCGCCCTCGCTGTCGGCTTCGCTATTTTCATGAACGACCTCACGCGCGGCGCACTCGACGTTGTCTACTTCAAAGTCCCGATTCCCTTTTTCGGGTTTGACCTGCCGTTCGGACATATCCAAGTGGTCGCGCTGATCACAATCGCGGTCACGACGCTGATTAACTGCGCGGCGGTCGGTGTAACGGGTCATGTCGCCTCCGCGATCACGATTTTGAAAGTGTTGGTAGTGCTCGGTGTTGGTGTCGCAGCCTTCTTTTATCAAGATGGAAGCTGGGGACATCTGTCGCTGGCAAGCACCGGCGGCACCTGCGCAGGCGTGGCCACAACCGGCGGAGGCTTTGCAGGTTTCGCGGCGGCGATGCTGGGCGCGCTATGGGCTTACGACGGTTGGAACAACGTGTCGTATATGGCGGGCGAGGTGAAGCATCCGGAGCGCAACCTGCCGCTCGCGCTCATTACCAGTATGCTAATCATAATCGCGCTCTATGTAGTCGTGAACGTCAGCTATTACTACGTGATGACGCCAACAGACGTCGCGAGTGTGGCGGCGACGACGTCGGTCGCGGCGGAATCGATTAGACGCGTGCTCGGCCCGGTCGCTCTCACGCTGATGGCCGGCGTGATGATGCTCTCGTCATGGGGTTCATTGCAGACATCGATACTTGGCACGGCGCGCATTCCCTACGCTATGGCGCGCGACGGAGTTTTCTTCGAAAGCCTGGCGCGAGTTTCGAAAGGAACGCGCGTGCCCATCATCGCTTTAATAGTGCAGGCGGTGTGGGCCGGCGTGCTCGCGTTGTCAGGAACGTTTGATCAACTGACTGACCTCGCTATTTTCGCGTTCTGGCTTTTTTACGGGATGGTGACTGCCGCGGTCTTCGTATTCCGTCGCACCGAGCCAGACGCGCCGCGACCGTATCGCACCTGGGGTTATCCAGTGGTGCCGGCCCTTTTTGTTTTAGTCACCATTTACCTGATCATTTTCACGATCAAGAACGCGCTGCTGCAGTCGGTGTTGGGTCTGGCGATTATCGCTGCCGGACTGCCGGTGTACTGGTACTTCAGCAGGAAGAACCGCAGAGTCTAAGCGGCGCAACTCCTTTGGAGTGCGGTGACCTGTCACCGCTTTGTTTCTGGGCGACCTGTCGCCCAGCCCGCCCGGTTTGAATCAAAGTTGACGTGGTCGCGACAGGTCGCGACCTCCAAAAGCGGTGACAGGTCACCGCACTCCAAAGGAGTTGACCCCTTACGACGAGGTTCGCAGGCCGCGAGCCTCGAGCGCTTCGCGGGCGACTTCCTTGTCGTCGAAGTGGAACACCTCTCGTCCGATGATCTGGTAATCCTCGTGGCCCTTGCCGGCTATCAATACCAAATCACTACTGCGCGCGTCCGCAATTGCCTGGTGAATCGCCTCACGTCGATCGGCAATCTTCCGGTACGGCTTGCCGGTCTTGTTAATCCCTGCTTCGGCGTCTGCGAGAATCTTTTCCGGATCCTCCGTCCGCGGATTATCTGAAGTGAGAATCACCACGTCGCTCAAACTGCCGGCAGCTTCGCCCATCGGCGCGCGCTTCGAGCCATCGCGATCGCCGCCGCACCCAAACACCGTGATGATTTTGCCGCTCGTCACCTCGCGCGCCGTGCGCAACACATTGAGCAACGCATCGTCGCTGTGTGCGTAGTCAACTACCACGGCGAAGTCGCCATCGTGCGGCACACGCTCGAAACGACCGGGCGCGCCCGTACACGTCTCGAGTGCACGTGTGATGACATCGAGGTCGTACCCGAGCGCGAGACCACTCGCAACCGCCGCGAGCGTGTTGTAGATGTGCGGCGGCCCGACAAGCGGCGAATGAAATTCGCGCTGCTCATCCGGTGTTCGTAAGCTGAACCGCATACCGTCGAGCGAAAACTGCGCATCTCGTGCAGTAACGTCGGCCTCTTCTTTAAGGGCGTAAGTGAGAACGTCCAGGCCTTCGCCTTTGAGTCTCGCCGCGAGTTCTACTCCGTACGGATCATCCAGATTTATTACCGAGGTACGCGGTCTCGTTCCAAGACGGCCATCGAACAAACGCTGCTTGGCGTACCAGTAGTTCTCCATCGTCTTGTGATAGTCCAGATGATCGCGGGTGAGGTTTGAGAAGACGGCGACTGCATACTCGAGGCTGTCGCAGCGGTGAAAATCCATCGCCTGCGACGAAGCTTCCATGACGGCGGTGCGGCAACCGGCGCTTACAGCTTCGCGCAACATCCGCTGCATGTCCGTTGCTTCGGGTGTCGTGCGTTCCGCTTTGCGACAGTCTGCGCCGATGCGGTATTCGACAGTGCCCGTCATCAGTACCGGCTCACCCGCGGCTTCCGGGATCGAAGCGACCAGATATGCAGTGGTCGTTTTTCCGTTGGTGCCGGTGATGCCCACGAGCTGCAATTCGCGCGACGGGTGATGATGAACTTCGGACGCAGCCAACGCCATCGCGCGCCGGACGTTCTCGACCTGAAGCCAGGCGGCGTTAACGTCTGCCGGTTTTTCAAGTTCGGAGATAACACCTGCTGCGCCCTGTGCGATCACCTGGGGCACAAACTTATGCGCGTCGAATAGTCCGCCGCGCACGGCGACAAACAAACAGCCTGGACCCGTGCGACGTGAGTCATGACTGACGTCGGTTACCACAACATTTCCGTCGCCACTGAGTTTCGCGTTGGTTACTTCTGCAATTTGTTTAAGTGTTATTGGATCGGTCACGGCGTTGGATTCTACGATACTGAGAGCGCGGGCGTCCCGCCCGCAACGAGTGCGAAGCGCGATTGGCCAGTAGCCCGCAGTTATGGAGGGCTAGGCAGAACGCAACTCGCGTGGGTCGTGGAAGGTAGTGGTCAGGTTGAGTGGCATCGTGGCCCTCCATGACTGCCGGGCTACTGCCCCGGCGCAGAGGGCGCATGAGACTCAAGTTGTGAGTGCCCCAGCAAAAACTTGCGCGCTGATCATTCCAGTGATTAGCATGCCTCGCTCGAATACCTCTTGCGTGGGGTGAACAATGCTGACGCGACTCGCCGTTTCCCTAATCGTAACTGCCATGTTGCTCGTCTCTTTCGCGCCGAACGCCACGACCGCAAATCCGCCGGAATACGATCTAGTAATTCGGAACGGCACCATCATCGATGGTTCCGGAGCGGCGCGCTACCGCGCAGACGTCGCCATTAAGGGCGACCGCATTGTGCGCATCGGCAAAATCAATAAGGCCGTGGCAACTCGCGAGATCGACGCAACCGGCCTCGTCGTCTCCCCTGGCTTCATCGACATGCTCGGCCAATCAGAGACTTATCTGCTGATCGATCCGCGCGCCATGAGCAAGGTGATGATGGGCGTCACCACTGAAGTTACCGGCGAAGGCGAATCGATTGCGCCGATCAACGATCGCTTGATCAAGGAACAGGAAGATTTCAATCGGCGTTACCATCTGGACATCGACTGGCGCACACTCGATCAGTATTTCAAACGACTTGAAAAGCAAGGCAGCGGCGTTAATCTCGCAACCTTTGTCGGGGCCACGCAGGTGCGTGCGTACGTGATCGGTTACGACAACCGGCCGCCAACTGCCGCCGAGTTGGAACAGATGAAGCAACTGGTGCGAGACGCAATGAAAGATGGCGCGCTCGGTGTTTCAACCTCGCTGCAGTACGTGCCCGCACGCTTTGCGAAAACAGACGAGATCGTCGAGCTGGCGAAGGTTGCGCGTGAGTACGGCGGAATCTACATCACACACCAGCGCAGCGAAGCCAACGCACTCGACGAATCGCTGGCCGAAGTTTTCCAGATAGCAAAGCGCGCGCAAATTCCCGTCGAAATCTGGCACCTCAAAACTGCCTACAAGAAAAACTGGGGTCGCATGCCTGAGGTGTTGGGCAAGATCAGACGCGCCCGGGCGCAGGGGCTGGACATCACCGCAGACATTTATCCATACATTGCTGGCAGCACTTCATTGAGCGCCTGCCTGCCGCCGTGGGCACTGGAAGGCGGGACGGACAAGATGCTGGCGCGACTGAAAGACAAACAGACTCGCGACCGACTGAAAAGAGAGATCAACACGGACGCGAAGGATTGGGAAAACATCTACCTCGGCAGCGGTGGGGCTTCCGGGGTGCTAATCGGCGCCGTCGTTAATCGCGATCTGGAAGCGATGCAGGGCAAACGCCTTTCACAAATTGCGGAGGAACAGCGAAAAGATCCGCTCGACGCGCTGTTTGATCTGATCCTTGCTGACCACGGCCAAACGGGAGCAATTTATTTCATGATGAGCGAGGCTGACATGCGCGCCGCAATGCGTGCCCCGTTTGTCAGTTTCTGTACCGACAGTGGCTCGCGGGCCCAGGACGGACCGCTGTCCGGCTCTAAATCACATCCGCGTGGATGGGGCAGTTACCCGCGCATACTGGGTCACTACGTCCGCGACGAACATCTGCTGACACTGGAGCAGGCCGTGCACAAGATGACGGAGATGCCGGCCAAGCGAGTTGGCCTGCGCTTTCGGGGCGTGTTGAGTGCCGGCGCCTTCGCCGACATCACGATCTTCGATCCAAAGACCGTTATCGACCGCGCTACGTTCGAGATGCCGAATCAATATCCGGACGGGATCAGGTTCGTGATTGTTAACGGACAGATAAGCGTCGACGAAGGCAAACGCACAGCAGCCCTCGCGGGTAGACCACTTCGCGGACCGGGCTACTCAAAATAATCCAGCGTGTCGCTTGACCCACGAGAGTTGTGCTCTTGCTAGCCCTCCATCACTGTCGGACTACTGCACCGGCGCTGACGGCTCTAATATTGTGTGTTGGAGGTTTGTTACGCTGTAGGTTGCGACTCGGAACGGGGCAGTAGCCCGACAGTTATGGAGGGCTCCGTTGCCACTCACCGTGATGATATCCACTCGCAATTCGACCCACGACCGTTGCAATCTGCGTAGCCCTGCATCACTGTCGGACTGCTGCCCCGTCCCGCGTCGCACACTGGAATCCAAGCGGCGCGGTGTTGTCGATCTACTTCTTTTCCAGCGAGGTAAACAACACGTCATCGAGCGCGCAAAGCGTCACGCGTTTCGGCGCTTGCGGCAACGGGATCGGTATCTCAACCGTACTATTGCCAACCAGTTTTGCGGCGCCCAGTCGAGTCCAGCCTTTGCCGAAGTCAGCGTACATCGGCACCATCATCTTAAAATCCGGATTGACGCCTGACTGCGTCACGTTAATCGTCATCAGCGTTTTCCCATCCGCTGACGCCGTCGTTTGATAACCAAAGCGATACGCCGGCAGGTCGGCTCCGTAAACCCAGTCGTTGAAAAACCAATCCATCGTGCCATTCTTGTCGACGTCCATTTGCAGAGTCATGTGTTTTTCTACAGCATGTTTGAAGTCTTCAGTGGAGACGTTCTTGTTGAAGTTAGTCTGCACAAAATCGGTCATCATCTCGCGAAAACGCGCGTCTCCGCCGCCGCGGTGATCAAACATCATCATTCGCAGCATGTGCAGGATGTAGGCGCCCTTCGGGTAAATCATCGCGCGCGCGATGTTTGGAGTCTTGCCGCTGTTGAGCCGGTAGCCTTGGGTGACCGGACCAACGGTGTAGGGCTTGACGCCTTTGGTGTAAGGCGTCGCGTCAGTGATCAGTTTGCGCTGCTCTTCCCAGAAATCGTGGAACTTCGCCATGTCCTTGCGGACGTATTGAACGTAAAGCGAAGTTGAAAACTCAGCAAAGCCCTCGCTCATCCACTGATCGCGATAACTCTTCCAGCCGATGGTGTGACCCCACCACTGGTGCGAAGTCTCATGCGGTCCGACGTAACGCCAGAACAGATCGGCGCCGGCGCGGGCGCCCATCAACTGCGTGCGTTGCGTGGTGTCGATGAAAGCGGTGTACGGCATGTAGATCAAGGTCGGCCACGCCTGACCGAAATTGAATGCTGGTTGCTGCGTGATCGCGATGCGGCTGTAAGGCAGCTTACCGAAATAGGCCGAATAGATTCGGGTGGCGTTCTGAGTGTCGTTAAGTGCGGCGTCTGCCATGCCCGCTGTAGTAATGTTTCCCGTAATGCCCGTCATGTGCCACTTATCTCGTCCAAGTTCGTCAAGATAAAGCTGCAGCTCCTTTAATTCATCGGGCACCTCTTTATTGGCATAGAACTCGAGACCGTATCCGGTTTCCTTGTCGGCCAGATCCTTTCTGATGAACTTGCCATAGTTGAAGCCTGCCACCTGCATTTCAACCGAGTTGCTTGACCACTTCGCCAGCTTCAAATCCGCTTCGACTTGTTCCGGTCCCACCGGCGCACCGATGCCGACAAAGACCATATCTTTGGGATACGCAAAGGTCATTTCAAACTGCGCGCGATCACCAAAGACGGTGTTTGCGGGGTACCACGATTCGCGCGGCAAAAGTATGAAATTCCCGCCGCCGGAATCTTTGAGCGCATCTTCGCCGTCGTATTCAATGGTCAACTTTAGAGTCTTGCCCGCGTCGATAGGCTCAGGAAGAACGACGGCGAAGTCGGCGTCGTGGTCTTTATCTTCCTGGATGAAATTTAATTCGCGGCCTTGTTCGTCTCGTACACGCCTCACTCGCAAAGTCCGGTAAAGGTCAAACGGCAGCACGCGCATCGGACCGCCAAGCGTTTGCAGTGTCAGGTGATCGCCGGCAATGATCCGGGTACCACGAATGGTCGCACTTATTTCGTGACGGCTAATGTCGTAAAGCCGATGATCCTGCGAGTTCAAATCGCTGTTGCTTTGGTAATCAGCTGCTAAATGAAACGACGTCCAAATGCCGCCTTCAGTTTCGCTATAACTGAACAGGGCCACTTGCTCCGGCGACACTTCGGGCGCGGACAACGGATCCACGACGTACATTAATTTGTCGAAGCGTCCGCCGCCGGGAAACGAAATAAAAAAGCCCGGCCGCTGGGGAGCGTAGATATCGCTGAGCGCACGCATATCCAGATTCAGCTTCGCCTGATCGCG
>JBKPNP010000190.1:0-3500 GCA_046732775.1 Acidobacteriota bacterium | reverse complement strand
GAGGTATTGCCGCTGGGCGCCCGCATCACGCGCGTCTTCCGAAAAATCTCGTTGTAGTTTAGTCGCTGATGCTGCCCATTAATTACGGCCATCGGATCCACAATGTTGACGAACGGCGCGAGCCTGCCAAACATCGTGCGCAGCGAAAGCAGGGCAATGTCTTCAGGACTGAGTAACGCGGGAATAGTGATGTAAACGCAGCCGTAAGGCGCAACTCCGATTTGTAGAATTGTAGTCTGCGTGGCGTCATCGACATGAATAGCTACCACGCCGCGCTGTTTCTGCTCCCAATCGCCGGCGAGGAACAATTCGACCTCCTGCATCTTTTCCTGCAGCGCCTGACTGACTGCCGGCATTTCCATCGTGACCTGTGCCTCATCGAGGCGCTTGTCGACTCCCTTCGCGCGGTCCAACAGCCTTTTCAAAGTTGAGGGCGCGGCCAAACTCTTCTCGAGTTCCATCAGATATTCGTTTGCCGGTTCAATCTGACCTTGAATCGCTTGCTGCAAGGAATGCAGGGCCTGCAGCGCTGCCGGATCGGCGCCGGCTTCGGCTTCGAACGCCTGGGCGAGCAGTTTCACAGCACGCATTTGCAGAAACGGAGAAGGCTCTGGCGGTCGCTTGTAGCCCCATTCAGCCGTAGTTTTAAAGAGGCATTCCTCGAATTTCATCCGGTACTCGTGCACCGGTAGCTCGCGTACCTGTTCTGCTGAAAGCTGCGCATCTTTAGTCAACTCGTATTCAAGCCCTGCGGTCTCATGAAGCTCCGCCTCGAGTTGCCGCGCGTGCTCTTGTTCTTGCAGCGCCGGTTCTGGTGCGGGTTCCTGGTGCTGGCGCTGCTGCTGTTGGCGCTGTTGAGCGTTGACGACGAATTTTTGTCGCTGCATGAGTGAACCTCCTTCAGGAACAACGACGTTCGAGACTGGCTTACGAAATCCTTGAATAGCTCACACGTTCGCAAACTAGGCATGACGGCCGAGAGCGGGACCTCGTCACTGCAAGGATAAAGTGCTGCTGTAGAGCATGAGAATTGCTCTCCGAAGGGTTAGATCAAAACCGAACGTCTGTGAGTCGGGCCGCAGAATATTCCTGAGCCGGCGTTAAGTCAAGCAAGTTTTGCGTAGTGTGCAAACGTCAGAATCCTTTTGCCGCGTTCGATCTCGAACAGAGCAACTGAATTTGGGCTTGAATGTCTATCCGCGAGTTGTGTACTCTGTGAACGCCATCAAATTGTCTATTTTCTACTTGCTAAACAGCCGCCGACAGGGAACTAATGAAGCGCCAGCCAGCCGACTTCGCGTAGAAGCATTCCAGGACACCAGATGAAAGGTATTCAGGGCAACCTCTCAACTATGAGTGTTTCTGATCTGCTGCAGTTTCTGGCGGTCAGCCGGAAAACTGGCATGCTGAGGTTCGACCGCGCGAAGATTGTTAAGCAGATCTACTTCGAAGACGGCGTCATCGTCGGCGCCAACTCAAACGATCCGAAAGAATACCTGGGTCAGCTCCTCATTCATTACGCGAAGCTGGATGAAGCGCAATTGAAAACCGCGCTGGAAAAGCAGCGCGAATCCGGCGGCAGGCTCGGCGAAATTCTCGTGTCGACCGGAGTGCTGCCGCAGGAGGAAGTGCTGCAAATCCTACGCATCCGCACGCTCGACATAATCTATGAGTTGTTCCTCTGGCAAGATGCGCACTTCGAGCTCTACGACAACGAGCGCCCGCCCGATTTCTTTGTCCGTATCGAAGTGCAGCCGACCAAGGTGATCATGGATGGTGTGTATCGCATCGATGAATGGAAACGCTATCGCACCCTCATTCCTTCGGATCGCGCGATCCTTGAACTGGGCGCCGGTTGGACCTCATCTTTGAACGTGAGCAAAGAGGTCCGTCAAATTCTGTTCTTTCTACAGAAGCGCATGTCTGTGGCGGAGATCAGTTACAACATGCACGCCTCACCGTTTCATATCTACGGCCAGCTTTACGACCTGGTTGACCAGGGCATCGCCCGAGTCGCGGGGGAAGCGCCTGAGGATTTTCGCGCGCCGCAGGTGACCCTGGCGCAACCGGAGACGGTGCCGAACTTAATAGCGGCCGCACGCAGCCAGTTGTCGAGCGGCGACGGCGAGTCAGCAATCTCGACCGTGCAGAAAGTTTTGGACAAGGAACCAAACAATTCCGAAGCGCGCGCGCTGCTCACCGTCGCCGAAGATTCGCTGATTAAGCAGATGTACGTGCATCCGTTGCTGCCAAACGCAGTGCCAAAACTCATCATGTCGGACGACGGCGTCACCATGCAGCCACTCGCGCCGCAGGAAGCGTTCGTGTTGTCGCGAATCAATGACGAATGGGACGTGAAGTCAATCCTCTCCATTTGCCCGTTTCGCGAAGTCGACAGTCTGCGCATGATCAAGGCGCTGCTCGAGCGCGGCATCATCAGCTTCTAGGTAGTGGCCTAATTTCGATTCTTCTCTGTGCTACCGCGGTGAACTCTGTGTCTCTGTGGTGATGAAAATTAGGCAAATACTCACCACCGAGACACAGAGAACACGGAGGACGCACAGAGGAATTCAAATTAGGTCACTACCCCTAACTCCTCGTTAGTCCTCGCTGCCAAGTTCCGCTATTCTCTGCTTCATGTTTGTCGACTCGCATGCGCATCTCGACGGCGAAGAGTTTAATGAGGACCGCGAAGCAGTAATCGAACGCGCTCGTCGTGCGGGCGTGTCTGCGATCCTGAACGTTGGCACAGGCGATCCACACAGCGGCGCCTTACAACGTGCCATCGCACTCGCGGAACAACACCCAGATATTTACGTGGCGGTCGGTACGCATCCTCACGATGCGCGGTTGTTTGATACTGTCGCCGAAGAACTGCTGGTCACACTTGCCGCAAATCCTCGCGTGATTGCCTGGGGAGAAATCGGTCTGGATTTTCACTATGACAACTCCCCACGCGACGTTCAGCTGCGCGTGTTTGCTCGACAACTCGAACTTGCGCGTCAGCTTTGCCTGCCGGTAATCATTCACACGCGTGAAGCTGAAACTGAAACCATCGACGTCCTGCGCGCTCAGTGGGCAGGGTCGGACCTACCCGGGATCATGCATTGCTTCAGCGGCAGTCTTTCTCTCGCACAGCAGGCCCTCGCCCTGAATTTCTATATTTCATTCTCGGGAATCGTGACGTTCAAGAAGGCCGAAGACTTACGTGCAGTCGCTCGAGAAATTCCTCTGGAAAGGCTGCTGATTGAGACTGACTGTCCGTTTCTCGCCCCGATTCCTTACCGCGGGAAGCGCAACGAACCCGCCTACGTCGTCGAGGTTGCGCGGACGCTCGCCGCCGTTCATGGCACGACACTGGAGGAGATTGCCCGAATCACTAAGAGTAATTTTGAGCGCATCTTCTCGCTATCCCCCAAACATTCATAGGGCTCAATTTGAAACCCTCTGTGCGTCCTCTGTGCCCTCTGCGACTCTGTGGTGAGTAAACCCGAACGTTC
>JBKPNP010000189.1:0-3187 GCA_046732775.1 Acidobacteriota bacterium | reverse complement strand
GTTCAGGCGGCTCGGTTGCGGTGGTATCGACGAGTCCGTTTGCCATCGACACGCTGCTTCACGAAGAGGGGCATACCCTCGGACTGCTTGCCGACGAATACGGCGGACCGCCGCCGCCGGCCTGTAACAGCAGTTTTGAGCCCTCGGCCGCGAACGCCACGCGCGCAACGCAACGTGCGCAGATCAAATGGAATGCGTGGATCGATCAGGCGACGCCGTTAGAGACGTTTACGACGGAACCAGGAGTTCCTGGTCTTTACCCAGGCGCCGTTTACTGCGACGCCGGCTTGTATCGGCCGACCTATCGATCGAAGATGCGAGCCAGCGGCTTTCCCTTCGAACAGATTAATTCGGAACAACTCGTGAGGCGCATCTACAACTTCGTCTCGCCGCTCGACTCCAAACTTCCGGTGAATAACACGCTGAACGTGACCAAGGGGCAGACGCAATCGTTCAGTATTACGACGCCGGCGCCGGGTAGTCACAATTTGAATATTAGTTGGCTCGTCGATGGCCAATCTCAGGCGACTGGTGCGAGCTTCAACCTCGATTCGAGTGGCTTGAGCGCCGGCAGCCACACCGTGTCAGTTGCGGTTAAGGACCCTACTTCGTTTGTGAGAACTGATCCGAACGGTGTGTTGTCGGCTTCGACCTCGTGGACGATTAACGTCACCGGATCGCTATCGGCAATCGAAGTCGCGTCAACGACCTATACCCGGAGTGAAACAGATGCAAACGTGCAGGTTGTTATCAATCGGAGCGGTGATGTTTCAGGTCTGGCTTCGGTCGATTACGCCACTGGAGATACAGCCGGCGCAAACGGGTGCAACGTCAACAATGGCGCCGCGTCGTCGCGTTGCGATTATCTTCCCAGCTCCGGCACGTTGCGCTTTGCGGCAAACGAGACAAGCAAAACTATTACGATTCCCCTGATCGACGACGCTTACGACGAAGCCGATGAGAGCTTTACCCTTACGCTGAGCAATCCGATCGGCGGATTCTTGCGTGCACCCGGCAGCGCAACTATCACGATCACCGACAATGACAGCGCCAATGGGACAAACCCGATCGACGGCGCAAATTTCTTTGTCCGTCAGCACTATCTTGATTTCCTGAACCGCGAACCGGACGCCGCCGGCCTCGCGTATTGGGCGAATCAGATCACGGAATGTGAGCAGCCGGGCGCGACCTGCAGCGCCGACGTGCGCCGTATCAACGTCTCCGCGGCGTTCTTCCTGTCGATTGAATTTCAGGAGACGGGTTATCTGGTCGAGCGGATTTACAAGTCGGCGTACGGCGATGCGGATGGCACGTCGACGGTCGGCGGCACCGCGCACACGATCAAAGTGCCGGTGGTGCGGTTCAATGAATTCATCGCTGACTCCCAGAAGATTTCCAGGGATGTCGTCGTCGGGGTAGGGAACTGGCAGGCACAACTCGAGGCGAACAAGGTGGCGTTCACACAGGAGTTTGTTAACCGGTCGCGTTTTAGCAACGCGTATCCGACGACGATGGCCCCGCTTGAGTTTGTCTCGGCGTTGTTCCAGAAGATTTCCATCACGCCGGGCCCGGTTGCGTTCTCCTCGATCGTCGGCGAGTTTGGGAGCGCATCAAACACTGCTGATACCGCCGCACGTGCGCGGGCATTACGCCGTGTGGCGGAGAATGAGACACTGACGCAGTTGGAAAAGAACAAGGCGTTCGTGTTGATGGAATACTTCGGCTACCTGCGCAGGAATCCGAACGACCCGCAGGACACGGACTACACCGGTTACGACTTCTGGCTGCAAAAGCTAACCGAGCACAACGGCAACTTCGTCAGCGCCGAGATGGTCCAGGCGTTCATCATCTCGGACGAATACCGGCATCGCTTCGGCAACTAAGGTCCGACAAAAATGTCCGACAAACTTCAGTTTGTCGTCTTCGTTCTTGCCCGTGCTGGTCATGTAACGCGATGTCCGACAAACTTCAGTTTGTCGTCTTAGTTTGCCCTCGTGCTTCCAGAAGAACTCGAGCTGTTGATTGCGACAAACTGAAGTTTGTCGGACACTATATGCTGAAAGGTAATTCGCTATGCCTCGCACCCACCGCTCCAACTATGCCCAGCCGTCGCTCGTCGTAGTTCTATTCCTAATCGTTATGAGTTTGCCCGGCGGGCAACGCTCCCTTTGGAACTCGGTGCGCCCTACGGCCAGCGCCGCTTCAACCTTCACCGTTAACTCAACCGGCGACGCACCGGACAGCGATATTACGGATAGCTCGTGCAACGATGGAACCGGCGCCTGTACTCTGCGTGCAGCCATGCAGGAAGCGAACGCCGCCACGTCTGGCCCAAACACTATCAACTTCAATCTACCGGCAAACAGCATCATCACCTTAAGTACTGCGCTCCCGATAATCTCTCGCGATGTGAGCATCAACGGTCCGGGCGCAAACACGTTGACGGTAACGCGCAGCGCCGCCTTCGGAACTCCGCGCTTTCGCATCTTTGCCGTCGATAACCAAAGCATCGCGATAACGGTCAACATATCCGGCTTGACGATTTCCAACGGCCACACCCTGGACGGAGCAAATGGCTCGGAGGGTGGCGGACTCTGGAATGGCGTGGGAACGGTGAACCTCACCGCTGTCCTGATCACTGGCAACAGGACCGGCGCCGGCACTCCCGGCAGCGGCGGCTTCGGTGGTGGAATTTCAAACTTCGGCACGATGACGGTCGCCAACAGCACGATTGCTGCCAACACGACCGGCGCCAGTGGTGTTGACCCAAGCGCTTTCGGCGGTTACGGCGGGGGCATCTACAACGCGGGTACACTCACGCTTACTAATTCGACGATCACCGGTAATGCGACAGGTGCAGGTCCGACTCTCGCGAACGGCGGTTACGGCGGCGCTATCTTCAACACCATCTCACGCACTGTAACGTTGGTTAATTGCACGGTCAGCGGCAATCAAACTGCGAGCGGTGGTTTCGGGGGCGGCATTCGCAACGAAGGCACGACTAACCTGAAGGACACGATCGTTGCGAACAACGTCGTGAGCGGCGGTGGCTCAGGTCCGGATCTCTCCGGCGATTTTGTCTCGCAGGATTACAACTTGATCGAGGACGCCGCAACCGCGAACTTCAGCGGCGTTACCACTCACAACCTCACCGGCGTCGATCCATTGCTCGGCGCACTCGCCGCGA
>JBKPNP010000188.1:0-1077 GCA_046732775.1 Acidobacteriota bacterium | reverse complement strand
GGGAACGGGGAAGCGGAATAGAAATTGGCGCCGCGCCGGCGGCTGGTGTGGTTACCGTGGTTGGGCGAGTTCAGGGCAGGGAAGTCGTAGTTGTTGCCAACGATGCAACCGTCAAGGCTGGATCGTGGTGGCCTGAAACCATCAAGAAAATTCTGCGGGCGCAGGAGATCGCGATGCGCTCTCGCGTTCCTATCATTTACCTCGTCGATTCTGCAGGCGTTAATCTGCCGTATCAGGGTGGTGTTTTTCCCGGCCAATACGGCGCCTCACGAATTTTCTACTACAACTCGATCATGCGGCGTTATCTGAAGGTTCCGCAGATTTCTGCGGTGATGGGACCATGCATCGCGGGCGGAGCGTACCTGCCGGCGTTGTCCGACGTGATCGTGATGGTTGAAGGGACTTCGTTCATGGGGCTCGGTGGCGCGAACCTGGTGAAAGGCGCCACCGGTCAAACGATAGACAACGAAAGCCTGGGCGGTGCGCGAACGCATAACGAAGTCTCCGGTGTCGCACATTATCGGGTGAAGAACGACGAAGAATGCCTCCAGCGTATCCGGGAGTTTGTTTCAGAATTGCCGTCGAAAAAGGCCGTCGTTGACTCTAAACCGGCGGTTGAAGCAGCGCGTCCGGCTGAGGAGCTTTACGACATCATTCCCTCTGAACATAAACAACCCTACAACGCGCGCCACCTGCTCGAGTGTCTAATGGATGGAGGACACCTCGACGAGTTCCAGGCCGACTACGCGAAAGAGATGATCACCGGCCACGCGCGTATCCGTGGCATTCAGGTTGGCGTGATTGCCAACAACCGAGGCATGACGCGTCCGGCAGGCGGCGGTCCGCCTCGATTCGGCGGCATCATCTACACGGAGTCAGCGGAGAAAGTTGCGTACTTCATTGAGACTTGCAATCGCCGACAGACGCCTTTGTTATTTATCCAGGACGTGTCCGGATTCATGGTGGGCCCCGAAGCAGAGCATTCCGGAATCATTCGTGCCGGTGCTCGCTTTGTCGAAGCCATGGCGACCGCCGCGGTGCCGAAGATTGTCCTCACTGTGAACCACGCGTCCGGCG
>JBKPNP010000187.1:0-3135 GCA_046732775.1 Acidobacteriota bacterium | reverse complement strand
CTTCCCGTGTTGTTGGTTACAGTTCGTCTAATGCTCAACGTCCCTGCAGCAGCGTTGGGCCCGATGGCGGCGGTATCGCGAACCCGATTGGGAGCGACGGTAGGGCCTACCGCCGGATCAATGACGGTAACCGGCAGAGTGGTGGATTTCAGAAGTGGACTTAATAGATTCTCAGGACCGGGCGCGCCCAGTATGGACTGAGTGCCGCCGTAAAGCGCCGCGTTGGTCGCGACAAAAGTGAAGTCTGCTACGTTGTCTCCGGTGTCCTGTGGAATCTCTGAATTCAACTTACGCAAGTAGCTAAATTCACCCGCGGTTGCACTCAGGACAGCGAGGCCGGCGCCTTCTCGATACAAAGTTCCCGAGGTGGTAAAACCGACGGCGTCGAGCCTGTTGGCCAAAGTGAAATTAGCCGGGTTCGCCGAGCTGAAGAGAGCGAGGCCGGTGTTGTCCGGCACGTCTACACTCATGGCAATGTTGCCAGTGGCGTAAGCTCCGAGAGAAAATCCCGCGCCGGTGGCCAGGTAATGTGATCGAGCGGGAATGACGGTCCCCGCAGCCAACACGAATCTGGTTATTCCGTCAGAAGAAACAAGCGCCCACCCGCTTGATCCGTCTGCGGTGCACACCGTGATGCTTTGATCACTATTGTTGTAGAGTTCGACGTACTCATCGTTCGAGGTGTTCGGCCCACGCAAGCGAAATTCGCTAATCATGAGCGTGGTGGCCGGGACGCATGTTCCAGCGATGAATTGGAAGTCGTTGTAAATCGCCGCCCCTGGAGACGGATTGTTAGGGCCCCAGGCGCCGGCATTCAATACGAACTTCACGCCCAGTAAGGAGAACCCGCCGGTGACTGTCTTCCGCGTAATCCAGCTGACGCCATCAGCGCTGGTCTCCAGATCTACCCAACCAGACACTTGATTGTGTCGAATCCGCCAGAACCGGTGTGCGACCGGATCAAAGTTGATAACCGCCTGGCTTTCAACTCCGCTGATCCGCGAGCGAAACACGATGCTGCCCGCACCGCCGCCGATTTGGTAGAAGTTCTGATCATCCCGTTGCACTAGCATTGACGTGTCGACCCAACCCGCCTGGCTGGGGGCCTGGACCAGTTCCACCTGGGCCGTGCCGCCACGCATGTCGTAACTCGCATTAGAAACGACGCCGTTATAGGTTGCCGTGCTCGGCGGCAGCGTAATCCGCAACTGTTGGTTTTGTTCGCTAACCACCGCCGGTGAGGGCGGGCTGTAAAGTCCCCACTTAGCCAAATCCAGCGAGTTATCGTTGAAATCGTCAAAGAACGTTGGCGTAGTCACGGCCACTGGCGCTGAAGTAACAACCGCCCCCCGGTTGTCTGTGGCTTGAGCCGTGAGAACGTAGGAACCCGAAGTCACACTATTCCACGGCACGGAATAGGGCGACGTAGTATCTGTGCCGATCAGCACGGTGCCCTGATAGAACTCGACCTTAGTGATCGTTCCATCGGTATCACTGGCGTTGGCGGCAATTGTTATATTGGCGGGCGGGGCGAACATCGCATTGTTCGCCGGACTGGTAATACTGACGGCCGGTGGAGCGTTGACGGTGATATTTATCGCAGCCGAAGTGCCGACGGCTCCGAGGTTGTCAGTGGCTTTCGCCGTCAACGAATAAGTGCCAAAGCCTACACCGTTCCACGCGACGGAATATGGCGATGTGGAATCAGTGCCAATGAGCGTGCTGCCTTGATAGAAGTCCACCTTGGTAACACTGCCGTCAGCGTCATTCGCGTTCGCAGTTACAGTGATGTTGGCCGGTGCGGTAAACACAGCCCCGTTGGCCGGACCGCTGACGCTTACCGTAGGAATACTATTCGGGTTAACAGTGATGCTAACGGGAGCGGACGTGCCGACCGCTCCGAGGTTGTCAGTGGCTTTCGCAGTCAGTGAATAAGTGCCAACCCCTACATTGTTCCACGGGATGGAATATGGCGACGTCGAGTCAGTGCCAATGAGCGTGGCACCTTGATAGAAGTCGACTTTCGTCACACTGCCGTCCGCGTCGTTCGCATTGGCCGTTACGGTGATGTTGGCTGGTGCGATAAACACAGCGCCGTTCGCCGGGCCGCTAACATTCACCGTGGGAACACCGTTCGGGTTAACAGTGATGCTGACGACGGCCGAAGTGCCGACGGCTCCAAGATTGTCAGTTGCCTGGGCAGTGAGTGAATAAGTGCCAACGCCCACACTGTTCCACGCGATGGAATATGGCGATGTGGAGTCAGTGCCAATGAGCGTGCTGCCTTGATAGAAGTCCACCTTGGTAACACTGCCGTCAGCGTCATTGGCGTTCGCCGTCACGGTGATGTTGGCCGGTGCGGTAAACACCGCGCCGTTCGCCGGACCGCTAACGCTTACCGTGGGAATCCCGTTCGGATTAACGGTGATGCCAACGGCAGGCGAGGTGCCGACGGCTCCGAGATTGTCGATTGCTTTCGCAGTCAGTGAATAAGAATTAGCTGCGACATTGCTCCAAACGATCGAATACGGCGATGAGGTGTCGCTGCCTATCAGCGTAGCGCCTTGATAGAAGTCCACGCGACTGACATTTCCGTCTGAGTCAGCGGCGGTCGCGCTAATCGTAATCGTTGCCGGCGCCGTAAACACCGCCCCATTTGCAGGGCCGGTAAGACTGGCCGTTGGCAGGACATTGGCGGGCGTGTTAACGGTAACGCTTACGGAACCAGAAGTAGTGGCAGCGCCGTTGTTGTCGGTTGCCTTTGCGGTCAGCGAATAAGTACCCGCCGCGACGTTGGTCCAGGTCACCGAGTAAGGTGACGTATTGTCGGTACCGATCAGCGTGGAGCCTTGATAAAACTCAACCTGGCTGACAACTCCGTCCGCATCGTTGGCGCTCGCGTCGATTGTGATGCTGGCGGGGGCTGTAAACACCGCGCCGGGGGCAGGACCGGTAATGCTAATCGTTGGTGCTGAATTGGAAGTAACCGGGACCGGTGTTGACGTGGCAACGCCGCCGCTGTTGTCAGTGGCTTTCGCGGTCAGCGAGTAGGCGCCGGCGGCAACGTTGGTCCAGGTGAAGTTATAAACCCCGCCGCCGGCCGCTGTGGCCAACCCCAATGGCGTTCCATTCTGA
>JBKPNP010000186.1:0-1439 GCA_046732775.1 Acidobacteriota bacterium | reverse complement strand
ACCATCCCGATTTCCGCAGACTTGCCGTCCTGCATTTCAGCCAGGTAGGCGATGACGGAATCTTCGGGAAAGTACAAAAATTGCGGCGGCTCACCTGCATCCGAAAGACGCTCTCCGGCGGCGAGGGTGACGGGCCGCAGCAAGGGCTTGAGGCGCGCGAATTCAGCATCCGGCAGCCGGCCCAGTATCCTATTCGTCAACGTTGCTTGCATCGCTGTCAGACTCTAAGTCGCCCCCCCCCCCGCATTTTGCGCGGCGCGTCTGAAATGTACGAGTACGGAGTTCGTGTCGCGGTGGTCTTTGCGTAAGCGCGCGATTAGTACTTTCACTGGGTGCGCGAACCCCTCGTAGCGACAGTCAAAGTTGAAGCTGTCGGCGAGATTTCCGCCCAGGGTGAATTGAGTCACGCATTGGCGAAACTCTTCGACGTTTTCGAAAGGCGCAACCTCGTCATAAAAATTGCGCCCTGCCGTGTTCGGCGAGTTGAGGCCGGGTTTCGCCCCCGGCTCGATCCGGTAATAAAGCACGGTGCCAGTGGCATCAAGCTCGAACAGTCCGAACAGTTCCTGCGCGGTCAACAGCGCTGCACTCATCGTCTAACTTCCTCCGTAAATTAGTTGGCCAACGCTCGTGCCTTGCCGAGATACTTTTGGAGTACTTCCCCCAGCGCGCGAAGATCGAACGGCTTCACTAAATATTCGTTGCAGCCGGCTTCGCGAGCCAATACGACAAACCGCGGTTCGGCATGTCCAGAGATAAATACAATCGGTACGCCGCCTACCTTCGGAGTGGTGCGGATGCGCCTCGTGGCATCGAACCCGTCCAGGCGTGGCAGGCTTACGTCCATTAGAATCAAGTCGGGTTGGGCGCTCTCTGCGAGCTTCACGGTCTCCTCACCGTCGGCGGCCTCAATCACCGTATAGCCGTCCATCTCCAACTTGGTGCGAAACAAGAACCGCGTGTCGGCATCGTCATCCGCAACCAGCACCAGGGCGGGGGAGTTGGTTGACTTGTGCGACTCGCTAAATGAAGTAGCCATAAATCTGCTCAAGGAGACGACGACGGATGAGCGAGTTCTCCTCCGTCGTTAAACGCAGAAACTTCGTAGTTCGAGTTAGAGCAGACTTTTTAACTGATGCGAGGACCTCGGGCTATTGGGAAGATGCGACGCGAGGATAGGGATTATCCCTAGTTCGATAGGGCGTGGGGAATGGGGGAAATGGGAATGGGGGAAAGCGCAAAAGCCCGCGAAGCGGGCGAGAGCGTAAGGCTTGGGGTGAAGCGAAGCGGAACCCCAAGTACTGAAGCAGAAGAGATTTCTAACCCGCGAAGCGGGTGTCAGCATAAAGCCTGGGGTGAAGCGAAGCGAACCCCAGGACGACGAGCCAACGATGGATTCCTAGCCCGCGGAGCGGGCGACCGAGGTCGCGTCAAATATA
>JBKPNP010000185.1:0-3391 GCA_046732775.1 Acidobacteriota bacterium | reverse complement strand
ACCGATCGCAAAAAAGAACTCTTCAAAACGTCAGGCGGAAAATACATTGCGCCACAACCGATCGAGCAATTGATTAAGGGATCGAGTTTCGTGAACCAGGTGGTGCTGATTGGAAACGGCCGTAAGTTTCCGGCCGCGCTGATTGTGCCGAATTGGGAACGGGTTGAGTCGTATGCGCAGTTGAAAGGCATCAAGACCGGGAGCCATGCCGAACTGTGCAAAGAGCCTCGCGTTATCGATCTGTTCGAGCGTCAAATTGCCGGACTAACCACCGAGCTCGCACAATACGAACGCGTGAAGAAGGTGGCGCTGCTGGAAAATGAGTTGACGATCGACGGCGGGGAACTCACTCCAACTTTGAAAGTGAAACGCCGGATAGTTGATGAGAAGTATCGCGACGTGATCGATCGACTGTATGAACAGGCTGACTGAGACGCAGCGCTAATGGCTAATTACCAGGTGGAAGTGATCGAGAATTCTTTCGGCGGCCCCTCGCGCCGCCAGGTTTAAATAATAATCACCAGCACTGGCCGTTGTCGGCACGCGAATCCGCTGATTCCGGTAAGCCTCCGGATAAGAGTTGCCTTGCGCCATTTGCTTCGCGGTTTGCGGAGCCAGAACAACGTACTGTATGTAAACGTTGTTCGGATCGTCGTAAACGCCGGGTGTACCTCTAAAGTTATTCGCGCGCAGCTGCAGCCAGACGATGTAAGACGTTTTCTCGGCCTTCGCCTGCCTGATCGCATCAGCGCGCGACATGTTTTCTCCAGAGACGGTACCGCGAGCGGCCGGCGCGTCGTTGAAGCGGTCGGCACAATTCCGCAGCACGCCGCTCATCGTATAAAGCGACACGCGCGTGAAGTCTCCTACCTTGTCCATCCCTACTACGAAATTGAATGCGGGAGTTGGCTTTACGAAAGGCGTGGGCGAAGGCGTCGCTTCTTCCAGCGGAACCGGCGGCGATGGCGATTGCGGTTTGCGCACATGCCGGCCTGACTGTGCGATAACGGCCAGCGCACTGATAGAAAGCAGCACGAAGGCGGCGACGATATGATTGCGTATTGGGGCCGGCACGGGTGGCATGACAGGTTAAGCGGGGAGTGCGAGGCATTGTAACACCACGGCTGAGGAATCGCGCCAGCTTTGGTAGACTAAAACTTTCCGGCTTACCGGCTCTGAACTATGACATCACTGATTATTACCGCCGTGCGCGAGCAGGCGCTTGCGGTTCGTTCGTTCGACTTGATGCCGGAGAATGCGCGCGGCGCACACGGCGTGAAATTCATTCCCGGACAAGTTGCGGTGCTATCGGTGCCGGGTGAAGCGCCCGCTTATTTCGCGTTTGCGAGTGCACCCGAAGATGAAGAGTTGGAGGTGCTGGTGAAACACAAGGTTGGCGCCAGCACCCTAATCTTCGATATGAAACCGGGTGAAAAAATCGAGTTAGTTGACGTGGCCGGTCATGGTTTCGCGCTCGATGAACAACGAGGGAAGGACCTGGTGTTCGTGGCGATGGGAACCGGCGTGGCGCCGCTGCGCTCGGCGTTGCGTCATGTGCTGAAGCGGAAGAGTGATTTTGGTCAACTCGTAGTGCTTTACGGCGCACGCACGCCCGACGACTTTTGTTATCGCGATGAAACTGAACAATGGAAGGACGCGGGCGTAGAGTTGCGGCAGGTGATTTCGCGGCCCGACGGGCACGACTGGTCGGGTCCAACCGGATACGTGCAGTCGCTGCTGGATCACGTGTTGCCGGATCTGAAGTCGCCGATCGCGCTCATCTGTGGCTCGCTCGAGATGATGGAGCAAACGCGCGAACGGCTTGGGCGCATGGGCTTCAAGCCGGATGAGATACTGACAAACTACTGACGTCGATGTAACGCAAACTGTTAGTTTGCGCTCGTAGGCCCGAAGGGCCGGCAGTCAATAGCCACGCCCGGAAGGGGCGTGGACCGATTGGTAATTCTTATTGGAGCGCCGAAGGTGCGGCAGTTGGCCTCGGCGCTCGATCTGGTGGATGGCGTTCTTTCCACGCCCTCACGGGCGTGGCTACTAACCGACGGCCCTTCGGGCCTGCAAAGTAAAAGGGCTGGCAAGCGTCAGCCCTTTCGTTGTGTACGGAACAAGCAACTACAGTCCGCGGTATTGCAGCGAGAGACCTTCCATGCGCGCCGATTGTCCCGCTGTAAATTGATACATGCAAGGATCGTCGCTGTAGTCCATGAAGTTCTCGATCGGATCGAGGCCGGGTTTCGGACAGCTGTCGAGGCCCGTCGGGCAACCGAATGCGGGTTTTCGTTCTGACGGTGTATCGGCTACGAAGTCGTTGTAGTTCGCAGCGCAACCGCCCTGGAACGTATGGAACAAACCGAGCCAGTGCCCAACTTCGTGCGTGCCGGTATCGCCTTCGTTATAAGGCACGGTCGAACCGCCGGGAAGCGATGAGAAGAGACACACCACGCCATCCATCTCGGGATCGGCGGCGAACCAGAAGGGGAACGTGGCCCAACCGAGCAGGAAACCGCCGGCGTTGTTCGTATAAAAATTGAGAACGTCGGGTCCGCCAACGTGCAATGCGGTCTTCATGTCGCGCTCCGCCTGCGTGCCAGGTCCCGCTTCGAACCAGGATTCGTTCGTGGTGCGATCAACGCTGCTCAGAGCAAACCTGAAGGGCGTGTTGCTGGCGCCGGTTCCGGTCGCGCCGGCGTAAGCGGCGTTAAGCACCTCAACTTGATCGAGCAACATCTTCATCGGGATGTCGCCGTTTTCGATGCCCTTGCCTTTGTTGACTACGTGGAAAACGACCGGCACGGTCACCGATCCTGACTTTCTAATCTGTCCACGGTTACGTTTGGAATTGAACTGATCCAACGCCGACTGAATTCCAACCCCGGTTGTTTCGTCAATCTCCTTGGTGCCGCAACGCTGGCGGTCGTTGTTACCACCACCGGCGACAACGGTGGGGACGAGCGCAAAGTTTGACGTCACCTTCCCATTTTGAGTTTCAGCCTGAGCCTGACGAGTGATCAGTGCTGGAGCGATTATCAGCGCAGTGCCAATCGCGAGGAACGAAAGCCCGAAAAGTAATTTGCTCTTCATGTATTCTCCTTCGAATCTGATGGATATCGGGAAGTTAACTGAAAACAAGCTGTAGTTTGAATCGCCACAGCAGGTGGATTTGCAAACGAGAGAGTGAGACTTTATTCCCGTCATCCCCGAGCTGTCAAAGCGGGAAGCGGCGCCGCCGCATCGTTAGGGTAGTGGGTGGCCGCTGTCACACTCAAGGCGGCGTGGGGCAGTAGCCCGACAGTCATGGAGGGCTACGCTGCCACTCAACCTTGGCGTTGACCCATGAAGGTTGCGCTTAGCGTAGCCCTCCATGACTGTCGGG
>JBKPNP010000184.1:0-1770 GCA_046732775.1 Acidobacteriota bacterium | reverse complement strand
CCCTCAAACGGCAACCCACTGTTCGACTTCTTCCTGAATACTCGCTGGTCTCGCACGGGAACAATGGTCAGGTAACTACGGTCGTGATTGCGAGTTTCTATTCACGGATTCATACCACTCCTAAGGCCACCACACTCCATTGTTTTCTTCCGGCGCTTGTTGTCTTTTCCGGTATGGTTTTGAGTCCTGCTGCGTTCTACGCGCAACAGAAAACGGCCACTCCACCAGCGGCAAAAAAAACACAACCGAAGCCCGTTCAGTCAAAGACGAAGCCGGCCAAGCCCGGCGACGAACTGGTACGGCTGCGGCAGGAGTACGTCAAGGCAACTAAGGACTATCAAGCCAGTTTGGAAAAGCTGCGCGCGCTCTACGAGAAAGGCGTACCGAAGGCAGAAGCCGAGTTAGTGAAGTCGCAGGAGTTGTTTGCTGCAGGTCTTATCTCAAAGACGGAGCTTCAAACGAGCGAAACGAAGCTGGCGCAGGCGAAAGAGAAAGTCGCCGATGTGAACCGGCAACTGGCTTCTGCCGATACCCAAATTGCCAATACTCTGTTGGAGGCTGACGCAGAGGCCAAGCTGGCTCGGAGTAAACCGATTCCGAAGGGTAGCCTGGTGCGGTCTGCCGCCATGATTCGCTATAACGGCGGCAGCTCGTGGGTATTATCTGACGCCTGGCGAGTGCAAAAGTTTTTCCAGGACGCATTCAAAAAACCATTGCCCATCGCCGTGTTTGGTCAGGGTGGAATACACGATCGCTGGCGTCTCGATCATCACAACTCGATGGACATCTCGCTGCATCCCGACGGACCCGAAGGTCAGGCATTGCTCGGCTATCTTCGCGCGAACGGCATTCCTTTTTTAGCTTTTCGTCAGGCAATTCCCGGCACCGCCACCGGGCCGCACATTCACGTGGGCCGGCCGTCGCATCGCTACTAAACTGTGTAGTCGTTGGAGGCTGAATTGTTCAAATCCCTGTTCGTCGGTCTGATCGTCGTAGTGGGTTTCATGGGAACGGTTCGCAACGCAAACGCACAGCACTCGAACGCGGCAACTTCGCTCACCCGAGCGGAAGCGTCGCACTTCGCAAAGCTGGCGCTCAAATGTGTGACCAGGGAATATCCGAACAAGCCCGAGCATGTTTTGAACGACGGCCAGGACGTGCAGAATCCGCGAGCGCTCCATCCGGCTTTTTACGGTTGTTACGACTGGCACTCTTCGGTGCACGGACACTGGATGCTGGTGCGCCTGCTGAGACTGTTTCCGGATTTGCCGGAAGCGCGCGACATTCGTTCAGCTCTCGGCAGCAATCTAAGCGCAGAAAACATTCAAGTCGAAGTCGCGTATCTCAAACAAAAAAACCGGCAGTCCTTCGAACGAACATACGGATGGGCCTGGCTGCTAAAACTCGCGGAAGAGCTTTCGTTGTCGACCGATCCAGACGAAAAAGCCTGGACGCAAAATCTTCAGCCGCTCGCCGATGCGCTCGTTGATTCGTATCTCGCGTTCTTGCCGAAGCAAACTTATCCGATTCGCACGGGTGTACACCCCAACACCGCCTTCGGGCTGGCGTTCGCCTATGACTACGCGAAGAGCAGCGGCAATCAAAAACTGCTGGCGCTCATAGCTGAACGAAGCCGGACCTACTTTGGCAAAGACCAAAGCTATCCCGGCTCCTGGGAGCCTGGCGGTGAAGACTTCTTTTCACCCGCGTTGATGGAAGCCGATTTGATGCGACGCGTACTAACCCCGGCGGAGTTTCGCGTGTGGTTCC
>JBKPNP010000183.1:0-1207 GCA_046732775.1 Acidobacteriota bacterium | reverse complement strand
AGCGCGGCTCGATCCGATCGAATCGCTGAGATACGAGTAAGCCCCGCGTGGTGCGTGCATCAGATCTGGGTGCCAGCCTCGTGGGTCGAGCGAGGCGACGCAACAGGGGGCAGTAGCCCGACAGTTATGCAGGGCTACGCTAAGCGCAACTCTCGTGGGTCATGCGAAGTACAATCATGTTGAGCGGCATCGTAGCCCTCCATCAGTGGCGGGCTACTGCCCCGGCGTAGACGACGCCGTCCAAAGAGAAAGGCCGCGGGTTAACCCCGCGGCCTTCTTGTTTCAAGGGAACGCAAACTAACAGTTTGGGTTACAGCATTACGAAATGAAGCTCGGGAAGATCGAAGTGATGGCCAGAACAAACAGGAACCACACGCCGAAAACGATCAGGGTTGCGCCCCACGCCGCCGTGCCGTTCACTTTGGTGCCGCCGTTCTTGAGTCCTTTGGCCCTCAGCCATAAACCGTAGAACGAAAGCACGCCAATCACCGACGCCGCCACAAACAACACCGGATGTTCTGCCGGATTGAAGAGCACGCCGAGGTTGTCCTGTACCAGTGTTTCCTGATTCAGAATTGGATGAATGTCGTCCGGGCTCTTGATGAAGAGTATGACCAAACTCAATAGCTTACTGATTAGCACCACCGGCAAACTCGCGTAGAAGTAGACTGCGAGCGCTTGCCAGAAATTAATCCGGCCGCCAAAGATCATGATGCAGACCAGGTAAAGGCCGGCCACCATTGCGCCCATCACGAAGACGCCGACGAAAGTTTTCAGCGCCGTTTGCAGTCTCTGCACCGGCTGCTTTGCCTGTAGCATCGCATCGTCTTTAGCCTTCTCCATGCGATCCGGCGGCGGCTTGATTGGACTCTCCGCGAGTTTGTCCATCGTGTAATTCACGATGCGTTCAGGAGTGACGCGCTGCACGAACGCGACGGTGTAGATCGCTTGCGCAAACACAATAACTAAAAATGCGGCCAGCCAATGCGGGTGCGATCTCAAGTTGCGAAATACTCGCGTCGGTTCGTAAAAGACTCCTAATATTTTTTGCACGGGAGACAGCGGAGGCTCTTCACTGACGCTCGCTTCCGGCAGGCGAATAAAGCTGAGGCCAAACAGCAGCAGTCCCCAGAAGAGGAACGCCAGGCCGGTGAAAAATCCCCCGGGCAGAATCTTCGCAATGCCACAAAGCAGGACGAGCAAGCCG
>JBKPNP010000182.1:0-1180 GCA_046732775.1 Acidobacteriota bacterium | reverse complement strand
GTGAAATCGCGTAACCCGGGCGCGGACGGAATTTTCAATACCGCGGATGACGTGTTCGCCTCGCCGGGCGTGCCGAGCAACAACGGCGACGGCAGTTACAACTGGTCGCCTACCTACGGTTTTGCCGAACAGGTGACAGGTCGCAAATCTCGCTCGTACATCGATGCGGGCTACGCGAACCTGCTCTTTTGGGACGGACGTGCCACCGGAACCTTCACCGATCCTATTAGCGGCGCCGTCGTGCTCGCAAATGGCGCCGCGCTCGAGAGTCAGGTGCTTGGGCCGCCCCTTAGTTCGGCCGAAATGGCGCACAGCTTTCGCGATTGGACGGATGTGGCGAATCGCGTGGCAGCTTCACAGCCGTTGGCGCTGTCACCGTCCGTGCCGGCAGGTTTGAAAGATTGGATCGGCGGACGCACGTATCCTGAATTATTCCTGGAAGTGTTCGGCACTGACGCGGTGACGCCCGCGCGCATCGCCATGGCGATCGCGACATTCGAACGCACCGTCTACTCCGATCGAACTCCCTTTGACGCGGCCGTCTCTCAAATCACTCCGTTGACCGCTGCCGAAACGCGCGGACAGGGCGTCTTCAACCAGTCGCGCTGTAACGCCTGCCACGCCGGCACTCTGTTCAGTGACAATCAATTTCACAACATCGGCTTGAGGCCGCAGACGGAAGACACGGGCCGCTTTGCCGTGACGAACAACGCAAATAATCTGGGCGAGTTTCGCACGCCCAGCCTGCGGAATGTTGCGTTGCGCGCGCCCTACATGCACAACGGTCACTTTGCGACGCTCGCCGATGTAGTCGAGTTTTATAACCGCGGCGGCGACTTCGATGCGCCCAACATCAACCACACTTTGATTCGTCCGTTGAATCTGACGGCGGGACAGAAGTCTGACTTGATTGCTTACCTTAGCCGGCCGCTGACAGATCCACGTGTGGCTGCGGCCACCGCACCGTTCGATCGTCCTACGCTCTATTCGGAGTCGAATCGAGTGCCGCAGACCACTGGTTCCGGGATAGCAGGCTCGGGTGGCGCAGTGCCGCAGGTTATGGCGATCGAACCGCCACTATTGGGAAACCCGAGTTTCACCGTGGGCATTTCAAAAGCGCTTGGTCAGGCACAGGCGGTGTTGGTCGTTGACAGCAACGATCCGGGAACCGGACCTACGA
>JBKPNP010000181.1:0-3453 GCA_046732775.1 Acidobacteriota bacterium | reverse complement strand
CGCTACATCGGCGCCTCGTCGATGTTTGCGTGGCAGTTTTCCAAAGCCCAATATGTCGCGCGTCAAAATGGTTGGACGCCATTTGCTTCAATGCAGAACTACTACAACCTTCTGTATCGCGAAGAAGAACGCGAAATGATGCCGCTGTGCGTTGCTGAAAAAGTAGCGGTCATACCATGGAGTCCTCTAGCGCGCGGACGGCTGACGCGTGATTGGGACGAAACCACGGCTCGCCAGGAGACTGATGAGTTTGGCAAAACACTTTACGCCGCAACCGCCCAAAGCGATCGCAAGATCGTGGAGCGGGTTGCGGAACTCGCAGCACAACGTGGCGTGCCGCGTGCCCAGATTGCCCTCGCCTGGCTGCTCAGCAAGTCGTTCGTCACGGCGCCGATAGTCGGCGCCTCAAAGGCCCAGCATCTCGATGATGCTGTTGCCGCACTATCGCTGGCGCTTTCGCCGGATGAGATTTCGTCGTTGGAGGAACTGTATGCACCCCATCAGGTCGTTGGATTCTGATCAGTCAAACCCTGAGCGCGACGCTCACGATGTTCTCAGTTTCCAACGCCTGGATCCGAGAGCTACCTTGCCGTCGCGTGGCAGTTCTCACGCGGCTGGACTCGACCTTCATTCAATCGAAGACGTGACGTTGGCGCCGCAACAGCGCGCCCTGATCACAACCGGCTTGGCCGTATCGATTCCTGCAGGTTTTTATGGACGTGTAGCGCCGCGCTCAGGCCTGGCGACGAAGCAGGGACTTGATGTGATGGCGGGCGTGATTGACGCAGACTATCGCGGTGAGATTCGTTGTCTGCTTTACAACGCCGGCGATGAAGCAATCTTCCTCGCGGCCCAAACGAAGATTTGCCAGTTGATTATCGAAAAGATAATCACGCCCACGGCTGTCTGGGCGGATGAGATTAGCGAAACGGATCGTGGCAGCGGCGGATTTGGTTCTACCGGATAACCAGATTCAGCGCAGGTTGAGCGTTACCGGTTCCGGCAGGCCAGCAATACTCAGCACCAGCTGTCCAGTGTTTTCCACCGGCTCACTTTTCGGCGTCTGAAAAAACAAAAAGCCCTTGTGACTCTTTTCCTCTACGCTAAGCGGCGACTTCAGATCGAGTCCGTAAGCGACAAACTCTTTCTCAAACTGTTTTCGTGAGTTCGGATTGTAGGCGTAGATGTCGTTCGCTTTCAGGATGCGGCCGACTGCGGCCTTTGGTGTAACCAGTTTCCATTCGCGTCCGGCAGCGTCAGCAAGGTGAAACCGCACTTTCTTAGTTTCCACCGCCACCCCGCTACCGAAAGTCATTTCCAAACGCACCGGCAAGATGCCACTCAGCGGCAGATTCGCTTCGAACAGTTCCTGACTTTCCTCGTCACTCATTAGCGGCGCCACGCGTACCGTGACACCGCCTGCAGTCGCACTTTTGATGTCGCCAGTCATTGGCGGGAGTTCGACGACAGGTTTCACTTTGAAGAGCGAGCCCGCGCACGCTGCCGATAGGTAGCCAACTGCGAGGAGGATCGTTGTTAACGCGTAGCGGCTGAACATGGCCGTCAATCTAGCACAGGCCTTTTGAAGTAGCACAGACTGACTGGAGCGCAAGCGTCCCGCTTGCATCGTAAGTTACTTTCAACCGGACATAGCAACCCGGACGGTTGCGCTCCAGTCAAACGCCCGCGGTCACAGTCATGCTGTGCTAATATTTTGCAAAACATGATTCGACCATTTCGCGGTGTTCATCCGCAGATTCCGGAAAGTTCGTATGTCGACGTGAGCGCGCAGGTGATTGGTGACGTGCACCTGGGTGAACAGGCTTCCGTCTGGTGCAACGCTGTGCTCCGCGGCGATATGTATTACATCCGCATCGGCGATCGCAGCAACATCCAGGACAACTGCGTTGTTCACACCCGCACGGGTTCGCACCCGACGATTCTCGAAGATGAAGTAACGGTGGGCCACAGCGTGACCCTGCACGGTTGCTACATCGAACACGGCGCACTCATCGGTATCGGATCCATCGTGCTTGATGACGCGCGCGTGGGCGCGCAGTCGCTGATCGCCGCGGGTTCGTTAATATCCCCCGGCACGATCATTCCGCCGCGTTCCCTCGTGATGGGAATTCCAGCCCGCGTGAAGCGTCCGTTGACTGATGAGGAAGTGGAAGGACTCAACGGCTTTTGGCAAAACTACGTAAACTACATAAACATTTACAAGGAACAGGAGTAGTCGCGCCAAACGCATGACGAACAAAGATAAGTCGACGAGCCGCTTCAAGTTTGCATTGAGTGTGCTCATGATCCTGGCCGGCATAGTTTCGGCAGAGGCTCAATCAGAATTCACCGGTACTGCCGACAATGCGATTGAGGATTCGCTTCCAGCACAAAGTGGCGACTACACACTGAAGAAAGGCGATAACGAATTTGGTTTATGGAGCGGAGGATCAATGCAGGCCACCAGCATCGGCGGCCTCCGCGAGGATGAATCGCGAGATCGTCATTTTGGGCTCGCCGCTTTTCGCTACGGTCGAACCATCGTTGCGAATGACGACCTCGCCTTGCAGTACACTTTCGACGCTATCCCCTTCGCAGTGGCTACGGGAAATGTCGAGGTCATCACTGTTGGTTCGATCACAACTTTAAGACGAGAAACCACGTACGGTGGCGGAATCACGCCGCTTGGGCTGCAGCTTGATTTCCGAAACGGCTCGAGCGTCCATCCTTTCGTGCACATCGATGGCGGCGGTTTGATTTTCAACAAGCCGGTGCCGGTGCCTGATGCGGGCAAGTTTGCATTCGTTGGCGAAGTGGGAACCGGCATTCGTTTATTCACTTCCGATAAGCGCGTCGTTACACTTGGCGTGCGCTTTCATCACCTCTCGAATGGTGCTGGAGCGACTTCGAATCCGGGTTTGAATCAGTTTGTCTTCTACGGCGGCTTCTCCGTCTTCAAATAAATGGCCTCCTCAAACACACAGCCGGCCCGTGGCATGCGCGATTTTCTGCCCGCCGATGTTCGGCGCCGCGAATACGTCATCGGGATCGTGAAGGAGGTTTTCGAGCGCTATGGTTTCGAGCCGCTCGAAACGCCGGCGGTGGAAAACATCGAAACCCTGATGGGTAAGTATGGCGAAGAAGGGAACCAACTCATCTTCAAGATACTGAAGCGCGGCGTTCATGAGAGCACTGGCGAAGCGGACCTGGCGTTGCGCTACGATCTAACGGTGCCGCTCGCGCGCGTAGTGGCTGAATACCGCGATAAGCTCCCGAAGTTTTTCAAGCGTTATCAGATTCAACCCGTCTGGCGCGCGGATCGTCCGGCGCGCGGCCGGTTCCGTGAGTTTTACCAGTGTGACGTCGATGTGCTCGGTTCGCAGTCTATGCTCGTCGAAGCTGAGATTTGCGCGGCGGCAAGCGATGTTCTCACTAAGCTGGGGTTCGAAGACT
>JBKPNP010000180.1:0-2117 GCA_046732775.1 Acidobacteriota bacterium | reverse complement strand
CATCGGGCTTAAGCTTGATGGCCTCCTCAGCTAAACGCAAGGCTTCTTTCTCGGCTCCGGATCTCAATGAAACTACGCCGAGGATATAACGCGCCTCAAAGCTATTCGGCTCAAGCTGCAACGTCGCGTTGGCTTCCGCAGCGGCCTCGTTAGGCTTATTTCTCAGCAGCAGCGCGTACGCCAGGGCGGCATGAGCGGTCGCGAAGTTTGGGCGAAGCTTGATTGCTTTCTCTAAAGCCTTTGTTGCTTCTTTCGGATCTTGATTCTTAAACAGGGAGAGACCTAAGTAATACCAGGCGTCGGCATCTGCCGCATTACGCTTGACGAACTTTTTCAATACTGCGGCCGCGTCGCGATAGGACTTACTGTTATACAGCCCTATCCCGAGCGTTCGCTCGGTGGCGACGTCGGTGACGGCTGTCTGCCCGTTCGCAGAAAACGCTGAAAGGCAACAAGTGAGCAGAATGACGATCGAGAAGGGACGCATTCTTTCAAAGGAGTGAAGACTCAGACTCCCGCTCCGTGGCACTTCTTATACTTCTTGCCTGAGCCACACGGGCAGGGTTCGTTACGACCAACCTTGGGTTGATCGCGTACGACAGTCTTAACTTTTCCCGCTTCCTCGCCAGCGGCGGCAGCTCCCTGGTTAGGACCAGTAAACGTCATTGGACTCGAACGCCTTGGCAGGCGACGTTGGGTCAAGGCCTCAGGCGGCTCTTCGGAAACGACCTGCAGGTTGAACAGCGATCGAATGGTGCTGGTGTCGATGCGGTCAAGCATCTCCTGGAACATGTCGAAACTCTGCTTCTTGTATTCGACTAACGGGTCCTTCTGCCCGTAACCAACCAGACCGATTCCCTGTTTTAAGTGATCGAGTGAGAGCAGGTGATCTTTCCACTGCGCATCGATGATGTTGAGCATGATGATGCGTTCATACGTGCGCATCGCTTCAGCACCGATATGTTGTTCTTTACTGGCGTATTTGACCTTCAGCTTTTCCCAAATCGCATCAACTACTTCGGCCGAAGTGTAATTCGGTATGTCCAGACTTTCAGCATCACTGTCAAAATCGTAAATCGTCTTGATCTGGATCTTGTAGTTCTCGATGTCCCAATCGTCTGGCGAAACGTCAGGATTTAGGTACTGCTTGGTTAGATCGGAAAGCAGATCGTAGGCAACGCCGGCCTGTGGCGGATCGCCCATCAGATACTCGCGTTGATCGGGCTGCTCCATCAGTTGGCGGCGCAAGCCATAGATCGTCTCGCGCTGCTTGTTCATGACGTCGTCATATTCGAGCAGGTGTTTGCGCGATTCGAAGTTACGGCCCTCCACCGATTTCTGCGCAGACTCGATACGTTTAGAAACCATCTTCGACTCGATGGCAACTCCCTTTTCCATCCCTAACCGCTGCATCAATGCTTTCACTTTGTCGCCGGCGAAGATGCGCATGAGGTCGTCTTCGAGTGACAGGAAAAAGCGCGACGAGCCCGGATCGCCCTGACGTCCGGCACGACCACGAAGCTGGTTGTCGATTCGTCTGGACTCGTGGCGTTCGGTGCCAAGAATGTGCAGGCCGCCGATGCCGACGACTTCCTTGTGCTCTTCTTCGACGATTTGTTTCGCGCGACTCATCGCCCCTGACCACTGTTCATCCGTCGCTTCGTCGGGATCGATTTCATCCTTCTTGAGAAACTCGCGAGCCATGAAATCCGGGTTGCCGCCCAGCAAAATGTCGGTGCCACGGCCAGCCATGTTGGTGGCGATCGTGACGGCACCTTTGCGTCCGGCTTGCGCCACAATCTCAGCTTCACGTTCGTGGTATTTCGCGTTTAAAACGTTATGCGGCACGCCTTCACGCTGCAAGCGTCTTGCGATCAGCTCTGAATTTTCGACCGACACCGTGCCGACGAGTGCCGGTTGACCGCGGTCATAACAGTCCTTGATCTCTTCGACCACGGCATCCCATTTTTCCGGCAGCGTGCGGTAAATGACGTCGGAATAGTCGGTGCGCACCATAGGCATGTGCGTCGGAATGACGATCACGTCGAGTTTATAGGTCGACTGAAATTCAGACGCTTCGGTCTCAGCTGTACCGGTCATGCCGGAGAGTTTCTCGT
>JBKPNP010000179.1:0-3112 GCA_046732775.1 Acidobacteriota bacterium | reverse complement strand
CGTGTATGTGAAATTGAGACGTTTGAAGTCGCGGCTAATGATGCCGCCGCTCAAAGATGTACCACGCGATCGTGAAGTGGTCACTTATTGCGCCTGTCCCAATGACGAGGCAAGCATACGCGCCGCTGAAGTTTTGCAGTCCGCTGGTTTTTCACGCGTGCGCGTGTTGAAGGGCGGCTGGGTGAGCTGGAAGAAAATGAAGGGACAAGTCGAACCTCTCGCAAAAGTTCTTTGATCTTCTAAGGTAGATGGAAAGTCCTGCAGTTCAGTTTTTCTCTGTGCAACCTCTGTGTTCTCTGTGCCTCTGTGGTGATGAAAGTTAGGCAAATATTCACCACCGAGACACGGAGAACACGGAGGAGGCACAGAGGATTTGTAGATGACCTCACTACCGAAAAATGCTTTTCCCTGGAAAGTTTTCTACAATGACGGGCGGAATCCGAAGTCAGTTGGAGAACCGCCTATCCTCGAAGTCAAAAACCTGAGTTGCGCGCGTGGCGGACGTTTGCTTTTTAGCAACGTCAATTTCGTATTGAATCCCGGAGACTTTCTGCAACTAACCGGTGCGAACGGCAGCGGTAAAACCAGCCTGTTGCGGATTCTTTGCGGTCTATTGATGCCGGAAAGCGGTGAAGTTCTTTGGCATGGTGCGCCAATTCGATCGTTCGGCGAAGAGTATGGCGAGCTCATTAACTACCTCGGTCATCGCAACGCGGTGAAGGAGGAATTGAACTCAATCGAGAACCTTCGGATTGCAAACGGACTCTCGGGGGCTGAACTTGAAACTACTGTGGCGCAAATAGCGCTGGCGCGCGTCGGTCTGGCAGGGCGCGAACACTTGCCCGCCCGCTTCCTTTCCGAAGGACAACGCCGGCGCTCGGCCATCGCAAGATTGATTACTCGCACCAGTCCGCTCTGGCTGCTGGACGAAGTACTGGCGTCGCTCGATCAGGCGGCGACCACGCTCATTGAATCCATAATCGGCGAACACCTGAACGCAGGCGGGATGGCAATCGTTGCGACCCATCAGGAGCTGCAAATTTCCGCGAGTTCACTTAAACGGCTTGAACTCGAACCCGCGAAACCGGGCGCGGCGTTAGCGGGATAACAACGTGGCTGCCTCCCCCCTTTCAATGTTTCGCTGGATCGTGAAGCGCGATCTGACGCTGGCCTGGCGACGACGCGCTGACGTTTTGTCGACCTTGTTCTTTTTCATCATCGTCGTCAGTCTGTTTCCGCTGGGCATCGGACCGGAGACCCAATTACTAAAATCGATTGCACCCGGCGTCGTTTGGGTAGCGGCGTTGCTCGCTTCGATGTTGTCGCTAAATCGGATCTTTGCCAACGACTATCAGGACGGCACACTCGAGCAGATATTACTAACGCCGCAGCCGTTGTATCTGGTCGTGTTGGGAAAAGCGTTCGCGCAGTGGCTGGTGTCGGAAGTGCCCTTAGTGATGATTGCGCCGCTGATCGGAATTCAGTTTGACCTGCCGCTGAATACGCTCGTCATACTTTTTGTTTCGTTAGTTATCGGCACGCCGGTGCTGAGCCTGATCGGATCAATCGGCGCGGCATTAACGTTAGGACTTCGCGGCGGCGGCGTGCTGATCGCGTTGCTGATATTGCCGCTTTACATTCCGGTGCTGATTTTTGGCGCGGGTGCGGTCGACGCGAGCATCATCGGCATGAGCCCGGCACCGCATCTCTATTTGCTGGGAGCGGTGCTGGCACTCTCGCTGGTCTTCGCGCCGTGGGCGACATCGGCAGCACTCAGAATATCTTTGGAATAAAGCGTGCCTTGCTCTTTGTACTTTGATCTTTGTACTTGGTCTTTGGTTTCTGGGCTTTGGTCTTTGGACTTTAATTAGACGGGCTTGTTTTTACTAACACCAAAGACCTAAGACCCAAACCCAAAGCCCAAAAGCCAAAGTTCTAAGTTCAAAGCACTAAGCTCCAAAGTTCTTCTTATTCAAAATGAATCTGTACAAATACGCATCGCCTGCGGCTTTCTACCCACTAGCGGGTAAATTAATCCCCTGGTTTGCCATCCCGGCAGCAATCCTTTTCGTAGTCGGCTTGTATGTCGGCTTCTTCGTAGCGCCGACTGATTTTCAGCAGGGCGACGCCTACCGCATAATGTTTATTCACGTCCCCGCAGCCTGGATGGGCATGCTGCTTTATGTGCTGATGGCGATGTACGCCGGAATCGGCTGGGCTTTCAATGCGCGTCTGTCTTCGATGATGGCTTCGTCGATTGCCATCACCGGCGCGCTGTTTACTTTGATTTCACTAGTGACCGGCGCGTTTTGGGGAAAACCGACCTGGGGCACCTGGTGGGTTTGGGACGCACGCATGACTTCGACCCTGATCCTTCTGTTCCTTTACGCCGGTTTTATTTCCTTGCAATCAGCAATCGACGATTACCGTCGGGCGGATCGCGCTGGAGCAGTGCTCGCGTTGGTTGGCGTAATCAACGTGCCGATAATTTATTTCTCGGTACAGTGGTGGAACACGCTACACCAGGGCGCGACCATAAGAATTCTTGGGAAGCCGTCGATTGCTCCGCCGATGCTGGCGGCGATGCTTATCCTGCTCGCGGCCTGTTGGCTTTATTCAGTAGCCGTGGTGCTGATTCGCCTGCGATGCATCATCATGGAACGCGAACAGACTGCAACCTGGCTGGCTGAAGGAGCGGCTTAATATGAACTGGTCAGAGTTTTGGTCAATGGGTGGATACGGCTTCTACGTTTGGGGATCGTATCTCACGACCCTCATAGTATTGGGAGGAGAAGTTGTGTTACTTATGAGACGCCGGAAGAGTTTACGCAAACGTAATGCAGCGCTTCCATCTCGTGTTGAGAGGGGTAGAGCCGACGCCATCCCAAGGTCGGAAACTGAATCGCTCGGCTAAGAATTATGAAACGCCGTCATAAGAGAATTGCTTTTATCGTCGCCGGTCTGGCCGGCCTGGGCGTCGCCGCGGCACTCGTGCTAAGTGCTTTTCAAAACAATCTCGTCTTCTTTTTCAGTCCTTCACAGGTCGCAGCCAAAGAGGCGCCCGTCAATAAAACTTTCCGCGTCGGCGGCCTGGTAGAAAACGGCACACTGA
>JBKPNP010000178.1:0-4417 GCA_046732775.1 Acidobacteriota bacterium | reverse complement strand
GATACGGCATGACGGAAACCAGTCCGGTGACACACTCGTCGCCGGCCGACGCGTCGCAGGTCAGATTTGGATCAGTTGGTGTGCCCGCGCCTAACACCGAATGCAAAGTCCTTCATCTGGAAACCGGCCAGGCGTTGGGAGCGAACGAGGAAGGCGAAGTTTGCGTCCGCGGTCCGCAGATAATGAAAGGCTACCTCAACAAACCCGAAGCAACCGCGGCGACGGTTGACCCTGAAGGCTGGCTGCACACCGGCGACATTGGCTATGTCGACGACGGGGGACATTTTTTCATCGTCGATCGCGCCAAAGAGCTAATCAAGTACAAAGGGTTTCAGGTACCGCCGGCGGAGCTTGAAGCGTTGTTGTTAACGCATCCGAGCGTCGCCGACGCAGCAGTCATTCCCTATCCTGACGATGAAGCCGGCGAAGTGCCGAAAGCTTTCGTCGTATTAAAAGGAGCGGCGACCGAAAAGGAATTGCTCGATTTTGTCGCGGAGCGTGTCGCACCGCATAAGAAAATCCGCCTGCTCGAGTTCATCGACAAAATTCCGAAGTCAGCGTCGGGAAAGATTCTCAGACGCGTGCTCGTCCAACAAGAACGCGAAAGGAAAAACGACTAAATGTTTCCAGAGGTGATTTCGAAAACCATCAAGGACTACTTCGCCGCGCTGCGCGCAATGGATCAAAAAGCCTGGGTTGATACATTCGCGGTCGACGCAGTCAGCGAGGATCCGGTCGGCGCGCCGCCACTCGAGGGCCACGAGAAACTCGGCGCGTTTTTTCAATCGGTTACTGGCGCATTTCGCGAAGTTGGCTTAACTGAAGACGAGATATTCATCGCCGGCAACGGCGCGGCGGTGAAGTGGACGGGACGCGGAATCAGCCAGGGCGGACGCACGGTCAAGTTTGAAGGTATCGACGTGTTTGAAATCAACCAGGACGGGAAAATACAAACGCTGCGGGCTTACTGGAACCCCGCCGAGATGATGGCGCAGTTGTAATTTGTCCGACAAACTTTAGTTTGTCGTCTAGGACGACAAGCTGAAGCTTGTCGGACAGGCGCGCACAGAATCTTGGCGCACCGCCAGTGCGCCGATTTCCAATCACATCAGATCCAGACCTTTCACTTCTGGCTACGCTCTGCTCGCCGCGGCCGCGGCGAACTCAGACGACAAGCTAAAGCTTGTCGGACATTTCAAACTCGCCCCACTTTTGTTACGATTCGCCAGCCTCGTATTCGGCATCGCTCGCTATCGCTTGCGCGTCTGAAGTCGTTGCCATTTCGCGATAGCTGCCCGGCGCGTTTTGCCTCATGAACCGCTAAGTGTCAAAGGAGTGTGGCGTATGCGTTTATCTAGTCTGCAATCTCAACCGCTAATTTTCTTATTCGTGTCGGCAATTAGCTTCTCCGTCTACGCACAGTCGCCAACTAAGAGATCGGCAGCCACGAAGCCGGCTCCTGCTCCAGCCGTACAAACGCCCGCGCCTGCGCCCGCGCCATCGCTGGAGTGGGAAACCTTGCGTCCGGATGGCGAAGAATTTTCCATGCTGATGCCGAAAGGTTCTACTTTCGAAACCAGCAAAGAGCCCTATCACAAGATGGAACTGAACACGCGCACTTACCTTTCGAAAGGCGCCTCCGGTCCGATCTTCGCAGTGGTTTCGTTGAGTGGAATTAAATCGAATCCTGCGCTCTACACCGAGATGCAAAGGATCAACTCTTACGTCGATGCCTTCAAGACTCTGTTCGCGCCGAAGGTTCGCAAGGACGTCGTTGCCCGGCTCGATCTCGTCGGTAACAAGACGTTGGCAGGTAACGCGGGCCGCGAATATCGCATGACCATCGGTGAGTTGTCGGGCACCGCTCAAGTGTTTGCCACGCGCAAGCGCTTCTATTCGATCGTGTACCTCGACAACAAGAAAGACGCAGCCCTTCAGGATCAGTTTCTGAGTTCGTTCGCATTACCGGAAAGATCCAACGACACAGCCGCGAGTGCGAAAGCGACTACTGAAGAAGCCCCGCCGGCCCCGGAAGCCGAAGCTCAGAAAAACAAAGCGGAATCGACACCGAAGACTGACGAGCTCGGTCACGCGCCGGAAGCGGGCAAGCGCGGACCTGTCTCTGCGGGCGTGCTCAACGGCAAGGCCATCACCCTGCCGGTACCGGATTATCCTGCCGAGGCGAAAGCAGCCGGCGCTGAAGGGGTCGTAGTGATCCAGGTGATGATTGACGAACAAGGGAACGTGACGGACGCGCGGCCGATTTCCGGTCCCAAGTTATTGCAGGAGACTTCGCTTAACGCGGCGCGTCAGGCAAAGTTTTCTCCGACGCTGCTCTCGGGAGAACCGGTGAAAGTGACGGGTGTGCTTGTTTTCAATTTCGGACGTCCTTTGAGTTAAGAGTTTCTCATGCAGAAAACGTTGGCGCGGCTCGACGCAGTTCATCAGAGGCTCATTGACTGCGTCGCGAATGTTGACCCGGACCTTTACGCGCGATCGCCTGGCGAAGGCGAATGGAGTGTCAGCGAAGTTGTCCATCATCTCTGTCTGGTCGAGGCGCGGGTAATTAAGGAACTCGAGCGCGCGATCGCCCAACCGCCGCAGCGGGTTCGCTTCTTAAAGCGATTGCTGCCTACGTCGATCGTTGCTACTCGTCTCATTCGTGTGAAAGCACCGAAAGGCGTTAATCCAATTGACCCGCCCGCGCGTGAGCAAGCGATTGAAACGTTTAATCAAACGCGCGACCGGCTGAACCAGCTTTGTGCGGCTCACGGCAAAGAGCGGTTCCGTAATCTGGTGTTCAAGCACCCCGCGCTCGGCGAAATCGATGGCGTCGCCACGGTATCGTTTATCGGTTATCACGAATTACGTCACTACAAACAAATCCGCGAAGTCCTTCGCAAGCTCGGTAATCAGTAGCCCGACAAGCTTCAGCTTGTCGTCGGAAACGACAAACTAAAGTTTGTCGGACATGCTTGGAGCTAACTCGCTTGACGCTCCAGCAGTCGCAGTCTATCTTCGCTCGCATTCAATCCTACGAATTTATTAGTCCGGAGTAGATAACAAACATGTCGACGAGCGTCGCGTCTTCAGCTCCAGCGTGGAGCATTCCCAACTATCTCGAAGTTCGCGATGGTCAACTCGCGATCGATGGCGCTAACGCGCTGGAACTGATTCGCGAGTTTGGCTCTCCGCTGTTCGTCTTCTCGGGACCACGAATCAGAGCGAATATCAAACGGCTAACCTCGGCGGCCGACTCCGTGGCACACCCGATTCGTTTCTTCTACGCCTCAAAGGCAAACTCGAATCTGGCGGTGCTGAAACTCGTGCGCGATTCGGGAATTGACGTCGAAGTGAATAGCGGCGGCGAGTTGTTCAAAGCGCTGCGGGTTGGATTTCGTCCCGATCAAATCATCTTCAACGGTACCAGCAAGAGCGATGAAGAGATCGACGCAGCCGTTCGCGCCGGCATCCACGCGATCAACGTGGATTCCATTTACGAAATTGGTTTAATCGAAGCGTCAGTTAAACGCGTGGCTGCGGAGAGTGGTCAGACAATGAAACCGGCGCGCATCGCGCTGCGTCTGGTTCCTGAAATTGGCACGCGCTCGCATCTTGGTTTGCAGACGGCGCTGCTCACTTCAAAGTTTGGTATCTCTTCGTCTGAAGTACTCGCTGCCTTTCGGCGCGGTCTGCAGAATCCGGATCTCATTAACATTTGCGGCATTCACATACACGTCGGCTCGCAGACACCGGATGTCGAACCGTTCGCCGAAGCTTTTCGCAGCATGTGGGAACACCTGGTCACAATCAATCGCGAGACCGGACACACGCTCGAACACATCAACCTTGGCGGCGGCATTCCGGTGAACTATCTGCGCGATCGTTCCCAAGCCGATCAGCTTCCTGAACATGAACGCGATATGCTCGGCGCCAGCCTCGAACCGGCGGTGGTACTTGCGGAAGCGTTGCGAGTGGCGCGGGAGTCTGCGGTGGCCGCCGACGCCGAACATCTGCTCGACAAGACCACGATTCTGCTTGAGCCGGGGCGCAGCGTTATTGCCGACGCCGGGCTGGTGCTGACGACTGTGTGCAACATCAAGCAACGTCCCGAGACGAACGATGTCTGGCTGCTCACCGACGCGGGCTACAACATCATGCTCTCGATGAATAATTACAAGTGGTACTACCACACGATCTGCGCCTCGCGCGCGGGCGAGCCTCACGAGACGGATTACAAAGTTGCGGGTCCCTTGTGTGATTCGGGTGACGTTTATTTCGACATCGAACGGCAGGGTCGTTTGCCCGACTATCGAAAACTTCCGGCGAGCGTCGCGCCGGGTGAAGTGCTGGCACTGTTGAATTGCGGCGCCTATTCGTTGGCGCAGATGTTTCATTACAACGGACGCCCGCTGCC
>JBKPNP010000177.1:0-2381 GCA_046732775.1 Acidobacteriota bacterium | reverse complement strand
GGCGAGCCACTTGTCCAATCCAATCGGTGAACGCTCAAAAATAGTTCCCGTCTTGAGGGTAAACTGTCTGTGCTTGTGGTGACTCGCACACTGCCAGCGGTTATGCTTTGCTGAGAACGTAACGCTTTGGCCGCCGCACGTCGGACAGATAACGCCATCCGGCCAGCGTCGGGCGACTAGGTAGTCATGGCAATTCTGCGGACTTGAGAAGTAGACGATTGCCGCTTGAAGTGTCTTTGGTTCGGTTGCCATGGTGAGAATTTAGCAGGTCGGGGGTGGAGTTGTCAAGTATATTATTACCTTTTAAAGGCATCTCCCTCAAATCCCAGTCATAGTGCATACACCTCACTTCACAGTCAAAGTCGTCTTCGCAAAATACTCCGTCAGGTTGCCATTCTTCATCATGGTTTCGCGTTTGCCCCAGGCGATGATGTAAACGGAATAGACGCCGGCCGGGAGTTTCAATTCATCTCCGACAGTAGCGTACTTGCGGTTGGTCTCTCCAATGTTCTGCTGATACTCATTAATAAACTTCACGTCCTTGCCGTCAGCACCCTGCTGATAAAAAACGATGCCAATGAAATCGACTCCCGAAGGACCGGGGTTCACAAACAGCACATTGAAGGGCGCATTCGCTGTCCAGATATTCGACTCACCCACGCACTTCCAGTTGTCATCGATTTCTTTGCAGATCGATACGTTGCCCTGACCAGCCGCGGTGTTTCCCGTCGCGCGCGCGCCGACCGTGTCTTCCCCCACGGTAAAGTCAGTCGTGGCCCAAACCTGTGACTTATCGAAATAATTCACCATGCGTACAAAATATTTACCGGGAGTGTTGATGGTGAATGGGATGTACGCGGTCGTGTGCTGTGGGGAAGCGTAGTAGTCCATATTCTGAACGTACTCGCCATCGGCGTTGTCCCTGGTGATCATGAAGGTGATGCGTGCGCCGGTAGCCACCGGCGGAAACGTCGACAAAACAAAAACATTTCGCAACGTACCTTTAGGCTTAAAGTTTTTAGTCGGATTAACACAGGCTGCCGTTTCGACAACGTTAGCGCCAAACTGCTTCTTGGCGATGGTGAGATCCTCGCAGGTCGTTAGCTCGATCTTGAATTGAGCACGAGCATTCAACGCGGACGCCGTCATTAGAAAGATGCCTATCACGATGCAATTAACTAGACAAAGCGAAAAACGCATGGGGCTAGTTGCTCCCTCCTTAGTTGGTCTGCCGGGAGATCGAACGGTGGACCTGAATACTCTCGGGTTAGTGCCTTGATTGTAAAGCAACCTCGGTATTTGTCTTGCGGTCGGCCCGGTTATTGGATTAGAAAGGCTCTACAAAATCAACGCGCCGACGGGGCTACGCCCTGCGTTCGGTGACAACTTTTTTCGCGCTTCGCGCTATTGTGGGCGAGACGCCCGCGCTCCAGTCCTATTTCAACGCCTGATCGACGGCGGAAGAGTCGTCCAGCAAAATCCACTCGATGATTGAGAGCGGCAGGCTTCCATTCTTGATCAGGTCATCGTGAAACTGGCCGAGCCGGAAGTTCGCGCCTTGTTTGTCGCGATACTTGCCGAGCAAACGCATGATCTGCCACTTGCCAACCATGTACGTAATCTTCTGCGTGGGACTGGCCGCGGCGCCCGCCGCCTCACCAGTGGCTGATTCACGATCGAGGCCACCCGCTTCCATGAAATAGTTCACGGCCTGATCGAAACTCCACCGGCCGGTGTGCAGATTTACATCAACGCCGATGCGGGCGGCGCGATAACGCGAGAGCCGCAACACCTGAGCCTGGCCCGGCGTGTTCACAGGATAAAGACCGGTACGCATCAACATCTCTTCGCCGTAAAGCGCCCAGCCTTCGATCAGCACGCCGTCGTTATGCTGGCGGCGAATTTCGTTTGCCAGATGGTTCGCAATCGAGAGTTGCAGAAAGTGACCGGGAATACCTTCATGACCAAGGATCGGTCGCGGGTCTTCAATCGCCGCGCGAATGTAAAAGTTTTTCGACTGCGGGTTGTAAGTCGGGATGAAATAAAAACCGCCCGCATCCTTATCATAAACGCCGGGCGGGTTCATGAAGCCGCCGGGGCTGGTTGGCTTGAACGCCTCAGGCAGTTGGCGAATTTCAAACGGACCAAGGTAAGACGGCAAGGTGATCAGATGATTCGTCTTGAGAAAATTAATCATCTCTGCCTGCCGACTTTCGTAGGCTTTCAGAAATGCCTGCTGGTCTTTTGGAACATTGGCACTGCGCGCCGGATTGGGATCGGCCAGTGACGGATCGGGCAACCACGCTTCGAGCGCGCGATAACGTCCGAGTTCGGCCTGACCCAACATGTCCACCTGTCTCGCGTCCATTGGCAGAAGGTAA
>JBKPNP010000176.1:0-1222 GCA_046732775.1 Acidobacteriota bacterium | reverse complement strand
TGATTCAGGGCGGCGATCCGACGGGTACGGGTCGTGGCGGTGAGTCGGCCTGGGGCGGGCGGTTTAACGATGAGATCGATAGCTCGTCGGCAATCTACCAGCGCGGGTACAAAAAGGGCACGGTGGCGATGGCCAACGCCGGCCCTAACACCAACGGTTCACAGTTTTTCATCATGCATGCCGACTATCCGCTGCCGCCGAGCTACACGATTTTTGGAAGAGTGACTGACGGGCTGGACATAGTCGATGCGATCGCCACTGCCGAGACTGACCGCGGCGACCGGCCCACGTCCGAAGTGAAGATGGAGAAGGTGACGATCGAAGATCCGGCAGAGTAAAAACGTGGAAAGGGGAATGGGCAAAAGCGTAAGAATGCAAAGCTGAGTTAACCCAACCCCTGTTCCCCTTTACCCGTTTACCCTCTCCCCCGTTTCCCCTTCCTTCAGCGCTTTCAACACAAACTCTTTGCCTCTAGCCGCAGCTTGCCGCAACGTCATTCCGTTTCCGAGGCACGCTGCAATCGCCGCTGACAACAGGCATCCGGAGCCGTGGAGACGAGCGCCGGGAATGCGTTCACCACGAAACACCGTTAGCTCGCCGTTGTCATCAAGCACATCGATCGCATCACCGGTTTGCAGATCGAGATGCCCGCCTTTAATGAGCACGGCTCGCGCTCCCAAGCCACGAATCGTTGCCGCAGCGGCGCTCATGTCCGCTTCGCTGCTTATCGTCTTTCCGCTGAGCGCCTCCGCTTCTGAAATATTTGGGGTAACGACCCGGGCGAGTGGCAGCAGACTCTCTATGAGCGCGGCCAACGCGTCTGCTTCCATCAGCCGGTAGCCGGACGATGAAACAATCACCGGATCAACTACGGGCGCCGGCCAATTCGTTTTGCGAAACAAGCGCGCAACTTCAAGGACAATTTCTTTTGTCGGCAACATTCCCGTCTTAGTGGCGACGATGTTTGCGCTTCCGACTAAGGGTTGGAGCTGCGCGCGCAACACTGCCGCGGTTTGGTGAACGGCCCCAAAAACCGTATCCGGCGTTTGGGCTGTGATGGAAGTGATAGCCGCTACGGCTTGATGGCCAAACGCCGCAAAAGTCCGGGCATCCGCGAGCACGCCCGCGCCACCCGATGGATCAAATCCGGCAATCGTTAAAGCAGTTGCGTTTTGGCGTGGCATTTTGAAGGTTGACCGAAGGGTGCAACCGAGACGGTTGC
>JBKPNP010000175.1:0-2898 GCA_046732775.1 Acidobacteriota bacterium | reverse complement strand
GAGTTAGAGCCGTTGTCCTTCACTGCTAGTTCGCATCTCGGCTGGATCCTTTATCTCTCCGGGCGAAACGATGAGGCCATTGCGCAGTGCACCAAGATCCTGAGTCTCGATCCGACTTCGTTCCCGGCGCGCCGTTATCTGGGTCTCGCGTATGAACAGAAGCGGATGTATCCGCAGGCGATTGAGGAATTTCAAAAGGGGTTGAAGGTTTCGGGCAGCCCGCTCATGCTCGCCTTGCTCGGACATGCCTACGCAGCTTCGGGCAAGGCGAAGGACGCGCAGCAGGTGTTAAGCGATTTGCACGATTTGAGCCAGGCGAAAGACAGCAGGCGCTACGTTTCACCCTACACAGTGGCGGCGATCTACGCAGCGCTCAACGATAAGGATCAGGCGTTCAAGTGGCTCGAGATGGCGTACGACGCGCGTGACGTGTGGTTGATGAATTTGAAAGTTGATCCGGTCTTCGTAACGCTCCGCAGCGATCGACGTTTCCAGGATTTGCTCGCGCGCGCCGGCCTCCGCCCGTAACGGTTCAAATTCCCTCAACATCAAGGCTTTCGGAATGCGGTGACCTGTCACCGCTTTTTCGCGGCGACCTGTCGCCGCGGGTAGTCCGCACTTTTCACGTCGCTTTCCCGGTCTGCGTCACCGGGGTATCATCCCCGCATGCAAAACAAAGAGATTCGTTTCGCCAGCCGGCCCACTGGTATGCCCGCGGCCGAGAACTTTCAGATCGTCGACGCTGAACTGCCGTCTCTAAACGACGGCGAAGTGCTGGTACGGACGACATATATTTCAGTCGATCCGTATTTGCGTGGGCGGATGCGACAGGGAAAGTCGTACGTGCCGCCTTTCGAGATCGGCGAAGTTATCAGGAGCGGTGTCGTTGGCGAAGTCGTTGAGTCGGGCACAACACAGTTCGGAAAAGGCGATGTTGTAACGGGCATGTTGGGTTGGCGCGTTTTCAATGTCGCGAAAGCGGAGGAGCTGAGAAAGATCGATCCGCGCATTGCCTCAGTTACTACTTCCCTCGGCGTTCTCGGCATGCCTGGTCTGACCGCTTACTTCGGTCTGCTCGATATTGGGCAACCGAAAGAGGGGGAAACGGTTGTGGTGTCGGGCGCGGCTGGCGCGGTCGGGATGACGGTTTGTCAGATTGCCAAGCTGAAGGGTTGTCGCGCTGTCGGCATTGCGGGGAGCGACGAGAAGAATACTTACCTTCGCGATGAGCTGGGAGTGGATGCGACGATTAATTACAAAGACGCCGATACTGCGAACGCATTGAAAGCCGCCTGTCCGAAAGGTGTTGATGTTTATTTCGACAACGTTGGCGGTCCGGTGTCCGACGCGGTCTTGCCTTTGCTCAACCACGGCGCGCGCATCGTTATTTGCGGTCAGATTTCACTGTACAACCTCGACAAGCCCGACGTCGGCCCGCGTCCGCAAGCAGCGTTGCTGATTAATAGCGCAATGATGAAGGGTTTCATCATTACGGATTACACTCCGAGGTTTGTTGAAGGCGTGGTGCAGCTGGCGCAGTGGCTAGGCGCGGGGAAATTGAAATATGCGGAGACGATTGTCGATGGCTTTGAAAATACGCCCGCTGCGTTTATCGGATTATTTAGCGGAGATAATCTCGGCAAGCAGATTGTAAAAGTCTAGCCTTTTGGCGCGCGATCACCCCCCTTCAGCATCAAGGCTTTCGGAGTGCGGTGACCTGTCACCGCTTTTGCAGGCTGCGACCTGTCGCAGCCGATGAATCGCTAAAACTTACCAGGAGCGCGGCGACAGGTCGCCGCGAAGACAAAGCGGTGACAGGTCACCGCACTCCAAAAGTCGCGCGCATTTCCGAACCGCACCGCTTTCTCTTCGCCGCGAGCTCTCGCCGATTAGCAAATCCGCTGGCTAGTAGTCATCAGCGATCTGCAGCCGATCAGTTTTGAAGCTGTAGATCGTTTTAACCACAGCCGGTGACACTGTGCGTTCAAACCAGGCCGCGGAGCACCAAGGATAACGACTAGCCACATTAACCAAGCCGTGCTTTACCGCATTTTGATGCACGTAATTGAGTCGCGCGAAATACGACCGCTCATAGGTGAGCTTCTTGTCCCAAAAGTTATGCCACGTTTGCCGCCCCATGCAGTGATCGATCTGGTTGAGCTTGCGCGACGTATTTGAATGCAGGTGACGAAGAAACTCGTCAAGCGGTTGCGACTGCGAATTTCGACGACCAACAAAGTGGTAGTGATTTACGAATACTGCCCACGCCTCAAGCTGCCATTGATAGGTTCGGGCGAGCGTCAGAAGCTTGCTATGCAACAAAGTCAATTTCTCTTTGCTCGCAAACATTCGCGCTTTATGCAGGGTCGCTCCAGTCACCATGTATATCCCGTCGGATTCAAACCGATGTACAGGTGCGCGTGGCCAATCTATATTCAACACGATTGTGAATTAGCGCAGACGCTGGGTTTGAGGATCAAGCCTGCGCGCAAACAGGGCTGATTAATTCTGTGCTAGAGATTTTGTAAGGCACGGTGAAACGCCGCCGCGAAGACAAAGCGGTGAGATTCGGCAACGCGCGCGACTTTTGGAGTGCGGTGACCTGTCACCGCTTTTGCAGGCTGCGACCTGTCGCAGCCGATGAGTCGCTAAAACTTACCAGCAGCGCGGCGACAGGTCGCCGCGAAGACAAAGCGGTGAGATTCGGAAACGCGCGGGACTTTCGGAGTGCGGTGACCTGTCACCGCTTTTGCAGGCTGCGACCTGTCGCAGCCGATGAGTCGCTAAAACTTACCAGCAGCGCGGCGACAGGTCGCGCGAAGACAAAGCGGTGAGATTCGGAAACGCGCGCGACTTTTTGGAGTGCGGTGACCTGTCACCGCTTTTGCAGGCTGCGAC
>JBKPNP010000174.1:0-1540 GCA_046732775.1 Acidobacteriota bacterium | reverse complement strand
GGGTGACGCAGGTCGCGACTGACGGCGGACAGAAGCCTTTGGTCGAAAACGTCTTTGCCTGCCAGCTTCCGGGCCGCGCTAACAACAATCCTTCGCCGTGGAAATCATTGGTGCCGGATTTTGTGACGATGTTTAAAGGGGGACCCGAGGTCCAGCCAAACTCAGAAGAGAAGGCATTTGAGAGCACATTCATTTCCTGAATGGCGCCGAGCGGCAGGGTGGCGATCGCCGTCTGGCGGCCCCAGCCTTCGTCGTTATTGTTGCCGTCGACCAGCACCGTCGTTTGTCGTCGTCCGCCAACACCGGTCACAAAGTAAGTTGCATTCACGAACAAGTCGCCTGTGCCTTTCGCCTGGCGAAACGCGGAATTGAGCAGCGGCAACGTCGTTACCTTGCGACCGAGAATTGGCGTTTCGTCGATCACCGGGCTGTCCAGGCGGACGCCGATTTGCGGTTCCGCACGAACGCCTTCCGTGGTCCCGAACACTGTTACCTCGGCTTTTTCCGTACCTACCAGCAGCTTAACGTTTAGCGTCGCTGTCTCGCCCGAGCGCAGCGTGATGCCGCTCAGTTCTTCAGAACCAAACCCCTGGTGCGAAACAGTCACGGTGTAAGTTCCCGTGATTGAGAGTCCCGGAATAGTGGCGTTGCCGCTGCTATCAGAAGCAGCTTCGCGGACTGCGCTGGTGGCGGCGTTGACCACCGATATATTTGCGTCTTTGACCACAGCGCCGGCCTGATCCAAAACGTGCACCACAAGCGATGCGGTGTTAGGCGACTGCGCGCCGGCCGGGTACGCCATGAAAGCGATGAGCGCAACCACAATGAGCGACAAGCGGTAGGTTTTGATAGCCACTGATGATTCCTCGAAAGTTGAAAGTGTGTTCGGTTCGCCGGGCAGACGGAGTCTGGCGACGACAAATCTGTTTTCGATTTTCCGTTGGCTGACAGTCGTTCCGTAGGTCGAACGGTGCAGTTTGGGAAGGTAGTCGTGGATTAAAAATACTACCAGCCGTCGTAGACGGAGTGGGCAGTGGGCAGTGGGTGGGCGGTGAGCAGTAAGCAGTCAGCCGGGAACATACGGGTCGTGATTAAGTATCACTGCCCCCTGCCCACTGCCCACTGCTTCTCAGCGAACGTTCTGACTCTCGTGGATTGTGGAATTGAACACTGGCGGCAATTGATCGAATGGCCGGTTCAGATCGAATTCGAATTGCTTCCGTCTGCCGGAAATGTAGGAGCGCATCGCGAGACCGAGCAGCCCAATGGCGACGACAATCCACATCACGGCCCAAACGACCGCGGGAATCCCGGTCGCGTTCGCCATGTTCACGGCATCCGTTGGAACCGCCGGCGCAAACGGATTCGACAAGAAAAAGACTGTTTTCAGATCGAGCAGTGCGTTAAGTATGCATTGCACCGCGAGGAAGCTGACGAAGAAAGTGGCCACGCGAGCGGTCGTGTATTTTGCGACTGCAATCAGGCCCACTGACAAGAGTGTGCCGGCGAGGATCGTAAACGGCAGCGCGGATGAAACGAC
>JBKPNP010000173.1:0-8752 GCA_046732775.1 Acidobacteriota bacterium | reverse complement strand
TGATAACCCGCAACTGAGGCGTGCCGGCCGTCGCTACCGGCGCAAGTCAATCAACAACTGGCAGGTCGGTTACCCGCCGTCTGAGAAACGATGGAAGAAATCGAAGTACGCGAGTGTGTGACGATCGATGAACTGGACAACTGCGTCCGGTTACAGCGCGACGTGTTTGGTTTACCCGATCTGGAGATTTCGCCGCGACGGCATCTGATCGTTTCCCGACAGGCCGGTGGCTGGACGTTGGGAGCGTTTGCGGGCGACCGGCTCGTCGGCTTCGTCCACAATCTCGCCGGCGTGCGCCACGGCGACGAGATTTTTGGTTACTCCCACATGATGGCCGTGGCTGCCGATTTTCAGAACCGCGGTGTCGGCGCGAAACTCAAATGGAGTCAGCGCGAACGCGCGCTGAAGGAAGGCCGCTCCTTTATCAAATGGACCTGGGACCCGATGCAGGCGCGTAACGCGTATTTCAACTTAAACCGTCTCGGTGTCACGGTTCGCGAGTACGCCGCAAATTTTTACGGCACTGACTATCCGGTGAGTCCGGCTCCAACCGACGGCACAGGTATCGACAGCGATCGTTTGTTTGCATCGTGGCAACTGGCGGCGCCTGAAGTTGAATTACTCGCCAAAGGCGAAACGCTCCAGCAGCGGCCACAGCCAGCGGCTACAATCTCGATACCGGTCAACTGGAGCAAGTTGTCTCGCGAGGATCCAGCGCGGGCGAAGCAGGAGCAACTTCGCGTTCGGGCGCAGTTTCAGGAGAACTTCGCGAAGGGGCTCGTGGCGGCCGGCTTCGAACGTTCAAACGAAGAGCCCCGCTATCTGCTGTTTGCTGAAGAGCACCTGTGAGTCAACTGAGGGAATATCAACGCCGAGAAATAATCGCATCACGCTCATGACGTTTACGCAGTTCGACCGTTATGTTGACCGGCATGCGCGCAGTTTCACTGAGCGGCTGCAGGGGTTGTGTCGCATGCCTTCAGTTGCCGCGCGCGGCACCGGCATGCGCGCGATTGCCGAAAACGTCGAGCAGATGATGCAGCGAATCGGCATTGGCACTCGAGCGTTTCGACTCGGCAACGGCTATCCCATTATTTACGGTGAATGTGGCGCCGGTTCGCAGAGTTTTCTGGTTTACGGCCACTACGACGTGCAGCCGGTCGGTCATTTAAGTGAATGGTCGTACGGTCCCTTCGCGGCAACGATTGTTGACGGCAAACTTTTCGCTCGCGGCGCGGCAAACAGTAAGGGCGATCTGGTGGCGCGGCTGGCGGCGGTTGAGGCGTATCAAAAGACGTTTGGCAAATTGCCGGTGACGCTGAGGTTTCTCGTCGATGGCGAAGACGGCTTGGGCAGTCCGAGTCTTTATCGTTTTGCGGACGAGCATGCTGAGATGCTGGCCGCACAGGGCTGCATTTGGGACGAAGGCCACAAAGACACGAACGAGCGGCCGATTATCAGTCTCGGTTTCAAGGGCATAACGTTTTTGGAGTTGCGGGCGCATGGCGCACGCACAGATTTGCACTCGAAGTGGGGCGCGATCGTTCCGAATCCGGCATGGCGTTTAGTGCAAGCACTGGCGACTATCACATCGCCCAAGGGCGTGATAACGATCGATGGCTTTTCCTCGTGCATCGCGCCAATCAACGAGGAGGACGCCGAGGCCCTGAAAGCGATCGAACTGGATGAGGCGGGTCTCAAACGCGAATTCCGCATCGGCGGCTGGATGCGTTCGTTGAAGGGTCCGGCATTAGTCAAGGAACACATCTTCGGACCGACCTGTACGATTTGCGGTATTCAAACCGGCCATACCGAAGCAGGCGTAAAGACGGTATTGCCGAGTACGGCGATGGCGCGTCTCGATTTTCGTCTAGTGCCCGACCTTACGCCCGAAACCGTCCTCGAACTTTTGCGCGCGCACCTCGACACGCGCGGCTTTAAGGACATTGAAATAAGTGAACTGGGAAGTGCGCCGCTGGCGAAGTCCTCGAGGAACACGTCGGTCGCCCGCGCCGTAATCAATGCGGCTTCGGAGGTGTATGGAGTACCGCCGCTGGTTTATCCAATGGAACCATCGAGCGGACCGGTGGGCGCCGTTTGCGGCGTAAGTTTACCGCCGACGGCCGTCGCTTCTTTTGGTCTCAGCTATGCCGGTTCAAATCCACACGGGCCCGACGAAAACATTCGCATCGACGATTTTCTGCAGAGCATCAAGTTTATCGGGCGGGTGATACATAAGCTTGGAGCCGACAGCAAAACAAAAAGCGGCATTACCAAAGTTAGCGGCGCGGCCAAGCCGACCGTTTCGCGTAGCTGAATTCGAGTGAAGCAGGAGACTCCGGCTTGGGAAAAAAGGACAGCGCTGCCAAAGAAGTTGAAAAGCTGCGGGAAGAGATTCGTCGTCACGAAGAGCTCTACTACGTTGACGCAAGTCCCGAGATTTCCGACCGCGAATACGACGCTCTGGTCGAGCGCCTGCAGGAACTCGAACGCGAGCACCCGGAAACAATCACACCTGATAGTCCAACGCAGCGCGTGGGCGGCAGACCGGCCGAGGCATTTGCCAAGGTCGTCCACAGCCGTCCAATGCTTTCGCTCGATAACAGCTACAACATCGATGAGCTAAGGGCGTTTGATAGCCGTTGCCAGCGGCTGGCCGAAGGCAGAAAGCTGCAGTATGTAGCCGAGTTGAAAATTGACGGACTGTCCCTCGCGTTACATTACGCCGACCAACTGCTGGTGCGCGGCGTAACCCGAGGCGACGGCCGGACCGGCGAAGACGTAACCCAAAACGCGCGAACGATTCGCAGCATTCCTCTCAAATTCCGCACGCAGATCGCGAGCCTGAAACCACAATTGGAAGTGCGCGGCGAGGTGTTCATTCCGCGCCGCGTGTTTGAGCGCATCAATGCAGACCGCGAAGATGCGGGCGAGCCTCGGTTCGCGAACGCCAGAAACGCAGCCGCAGGCACCATCAGACAACTCGACCCGAAGATCACTGCCAGTCGAAAACTCGAAATGTTCGCCTACGATTTACTGGCCGGTGATCGCAAGCCATTTGCGACGCACTGGGAGGCACTCGACTGTTTGGAGGCCGCCGGCTTTAAGGTCAGTGACGAACGCAGGCTTTGCAATTCGATTGAGGAAGTAATCGAGTTCGCAAATCGGATCGAGGCCAAACGTGATGACCTTGATTACGAAATTGACGGCCTGGTGGTTAAGGTCAACTCCACCGCGCTGCAGGATGAATTCGGCACGACCAACAAAGCGCCGCGCTGGGCGATTGCCTACAAATATGCAGCCCGCCAGGCGGTCACGCAGGTGCTGTCGATTGTAGTGCAGGTAGGACGAACGGGCGCGTTAACTCCGGTGGCGAACCTCGAGCCGGTGAGTCTGGCCGGTACCACCGTCGCGCGCGCCACGCTGCACAACCCTGACGAGGTGAAGCGGCTGGGGATACGCATTGGCGACTGGGTGTTGATAGAAAAGGGCGGCGACGTCATCCCGAAAGTTTTGAAAGTTATTGAGGCAAAACGCACCGGGGAAGAGAAGACGTTTCGGATGCCGCGGAAGTGCCCCGTTTGCGGCGGAGATATCTCGCGGCCGGAAGGTGAAGTTGTATCGCGCTGTATTGCGGCTGATTGCCCGGCGCAGTTGATGGGGCGACTGCTGCATTTCGCGTCGCGTCGCGCAATGCGTATCGAGGGACTTGGCGGCGCACTCGTCGATCAACTGGTAGCGAGCGGCAAGGTTCGCGATGCCGGCGATTTGTATTACCTCACGCTCGACGACGTTACCAGCCTGGAGCGAATGGCGAAGAAATCGGCGACGAATTTACTCGACCAAATCGAGGCGAGTAAGCAACGCGACCTCTCGAATCTGATTTATGCGCTCGGACTTCGCCACGTTGGCGATCGCACGGCCGCGACCCTGGCGCGGCACTTCGGTTCGCTCGAAGCGCTCAGCAAAGCGACGGTGGAAGAGCTTGACGACGTGCCGGAGATTGGGTTGACGGTTGCGCAAAGCGTGCGCGATTGGTTCGACGATCCCGGGAATATCGCTCTCTGTCATCGTCTAGCCGCAGCGGGTGTCACCACTACCGTCGCAAAGACCGGGGAGTCAGTGAACGACAACCTCGCGGGCAAGACGTTTGTCTTGACGGGCACGCTTAGCGGTTTCACTCGTGACGAAGCGCGCGCGGCAATCGAGGTGCGTGGCGGCCGCGTTTCGTCATCCGTAAGCAAAAAAACAGACTATGTAGTCGCTGGGGACGAAGCTGGTTCCAAACTCGACAAGGCAACGTCTCTGGGCGTGACTATAATCGACGAAGCGGCGTTTAGCGGAATGTTAGGGTAATATCGAGCCTAATAATTCGTCAGGTTAGCCGGGGAGATTCCATGTCAGCACCGATTGAAAAAGACCAAAAGCTCGAACTGCTCTACACACTCTTTTGCGATGACGTCCGGCTTGAAGCCGGCAACAAGCTCTCGTTCATGGGCGTGTTCCAAAACATCATGGTGCAACAGCTGCCGGTCTCGCTGATCAAGTTTGCGGTAGTAAATCACTGGCGCGGAGAGGGCAAGCATCTTTCGGAAGTGAGGATTCTTACGCCCGACCGCCAACAACACATCGTAGCGTCACAGCCAACCAGTCTTGAAGTAATACCGGGCGCTTATGCCGACAACATCAGTTTCTTTGTGAACGTTACTTTTCCGACGGCAGGGAAATACTGGGTGCAGACGCTGGTCGATTCAAATCTTTTCGACGAACAACAGCTGTCAATTTCAGACGGACGTGAGGCGCTTGCGGATACCTCCTCGCAAGCCGTTAACTAAGCAACGCGCGCGCTTAGTACTCGATACCGTAAAGCTTAATTTTTGAGTTCAGAGTCGTCGGCTTGATGCCAAGCAATTGCGCGGCGCGCGCCTGGTGTCCGCCGGTTTGGTCGAGAGCCAGGCGGATCAGGCCGGTCTCAAATCGCTGCACCTCATCGTAGAAGTCGATCCCCTCGGAAAAATTGAGCGCTTGAAAGCGATTAGACTCTTCGGTGAAGGTCTTGTCGCGCGCTAACTTCTCGGTCTCGCGCAGCAGCGTATCAGCGAGCTCGCGCAAACGCTGAACGCGATTGCGCTCAGGGCGGCGGGCGATTAGCTGAAGCTGATTGGCACTGGGTTGAGAATCGAGTGAGGTATGCTCAGGGTATTCGCTGCCGGATTCCATCCCCGGCGTGGTTGAGCCAATGCGGTCAGTCCTCATTTGAAACCCCCTAAAAACTTCTGCTCGATCGGCTGTAGTTGGAAACGCGAAGCGTCGAAAAAAGTTGCTTGGCGACTCTTCTTATACGCAGGCCGGTTGAGATGGTTCCAAAAAATAAAATCGGCGAGTCCAGTTACGTCGATCCCATTTCTGAGATCGCTTTGGACTCGCCGATTAGGATTATTGGTGCGGATGAGAGGACTTGAACCTCCACGATGTCACCATCACAGGCTTCTGAGACCTGCGCGTCTGCCAGTTCCGCCACATCCGCATGCGGGGAAAGCATTATGCGAACGCGTTGACCGCAGTGTCAAGAATGCCTAAATCGACGCGGTGACGAAACTTTGTAAAGCAAACTGTTAGTTTGCGATGATTGAATGGCATTCAACGCACACGCAAACTGACAGTTTGCGTTACAACATCCGTAATACTACTGATTGAGCAAACGAGCGCGGCGCTGCAACCAACGGTTCTGCGTGTTTCGATTTCGGTACCGGCGATGGCGCACCGAGTTGCTTACGCGATCTCCACGCGGTCCACGACCGTCCCAGCGTCCATCTCTGGCATCATGACAGTTCACAAACTTGCCGCACTTCTTATTGTTCCAAGTGCTCCAGGTCTGGTTCCGACCACGACCATGTCCCTGACCATGCCCACGGCCCTGACCCAACGCGGTTGCCGGAATGGCGACTGCCAGGAATACGGTCAGTACTATCGTGGTCAGCACCCCTTTATGGGTTCTTAAATGTTTCATTACTCCTCCTGTTGATAGATGAACGAAGCCTTAGCACTTGTGCTTCCGGCTTGTAGTGTTTGAAAAGTTCAGGAGAGATCGTAACAATCGTTATGCCATCGTGACTGTTTTTGGAAGCGATGAGAGTTGCGGCTGAGGGCAAATGCGTCAGGTAATGCTATCTGATAAGGTAAGTTACCACTGTAGGCTGTCCATATTAGATCTTACAATTCTGTGGCGGACGCATTACCTGCGATGAATAACAACGAACCCGGCCCTCTTCCAAACCTACGCGAACGATTCGCAGACGTACGAAGTCGACTTGATACAGCCGCGCTCAGATCCGGCAGATCGGCTGGCGACGTAAAACTGATTGCGATTAGTAAGACTCATCCCGCTGAAACCGTACGGCTCGCCATCGAGTTGGGCATCAAAACCTTCGGCGAAAATCGGGTTCAGGAAGCTGAAGACAAAATAGGTGAGGTCGGCCGAACGGCCGCGAGCTGGCATCTGGTCGGTCACTTACAAAGTAACAAGGCTCGTCGCGCCGTCAAGCTGTTCGACTGCATTCACTCCTTGGATTCCGCGGAGCTGGCTCAACGCCTCAACGACATGTGCATCGCCGAGCATCGTGAGATCCTGCCGGTTCTGATACAAATCGACCTGGGTGGCGAGAAGACCAAAACCGGAATTGATCCACGCGCGTTGCCCGAACTGCTGACCGCGGTCGGCAAATGCGACCGCCTGCGTCTGGAAGGCCTGATGACGTTGCCGCCATTTTTTGAGAACCCCGATTGCGCGCGCCCGTATTTCAAAACGCTGCGCGGCCTGCGCGACGACTTAAGAACGAAGGGACACTTTGGGGAAGGTAAGGGCGAGTTATCGATGGGCATGAGCCACGACTTTGAGATCGCAATTGAGGAAGGGGCGACGATGGTACGCGTCGGCACGGCACTCTTCGGTGCGCGCGCTGCTTTGTAACGCAAACTGTTAGTTTTCGTCTTCGTAGCCCTTCTCCCTCTGGGAGAGGGGAATAAGGTAACGATGATTCTTCAGCGTATTTACTGGCTCATTAATTCAGCCGTCGTCATGGTCATCGTAGCGACCGTGGTGCTGGTTCTCCTCCGTTTTATCGCCAACATCGCGGACCTCAATCCCTTTGGTTGGGCAGCTCGAACGATTCGTCGCATCACCGATCCGCTCATTGTTCCGGTGCGCAGACCGCTCGTGCGCGCCGGCGTCGATCCAAAGTATGCGCCACTCGTCACTATCCTGATCATAATCTTCCTTGGCTGGTGTCTGCTGCAATTCGTTGGCTCGGCCACCGGCATCCTCGATGGAATCATTCGCAGTCTCGCCGCTCGAGCAATCGTCCCGTTCATCGGTTTTGTGATCTATGGCTTGCTTAGTTTTTATACGCTGCTGATTTTTGCGCGCGTAATCTGTTCCTGGGTCTCCGTCAGTTATTCGAAGCGGTGGATGCGTTTTCTCGTCAACGCTACTGAGCCGCTGCTCGGACCATTGCGCCGGCTGCTGCCAATCATGGGTGGGTTCGACTTCTCGCCAATCATTGCCTGGCTGATTTTGGAAATCATGAAACAGGCTGTCTTCGCTACACTCATCAGGTATCAATAGTGGTTAGGTATTCCGAGCGGGATGGTTCAGTCACGTTCCAGGTGCGTGTGGTTCCGCGGGCAGCGCGCAGCGAAATTGTTGGCGACCACGATGGCGCCTTGCGCGTTCGTATAGCGGCGCCGCCGGTTGAGAACGCAGCGAATGAGGAACTGCTGCGGCTGTTGGCGGCTGCTTTTCGCGTGCGGCGAAGCCGGGTTGAAATTACGGCCGGTCATACGTCTAAACTTAAAACCGTAGTCATTACAAACGCTGACCTGGCTGTTGTTGAGCGACTGCGGCAGGCGTGATTTCCGTGGTTACGCTCAGTGTTCACCTCAGTTTCCTTGTGATATATTTCGTGGCCTAACAATCCGCATCTTTATTCCAAAAGGACTTTTTAAGAAATGTCAGGACACTCCAAGTGGCATAGTATTAAGCATAAGAAAGGCGCGCTCGATGCCAAGCGCGGCAAGCTGTTCACGAAATTTATTAAGGAAATTACGGTGGCGGCTCGCTCCGGCGGAGGCGATCCGGAAGGCAATGCGCGTCTGAGAAAAGCGATCCTTGACGCCAAGTCAGGCAACATGCCCAACGATACAATTGAACGCGCAATCCGCCGTGGCACCGGCGAAGAAGAAGGCGTGAACTACGAAGAGATTACTTACGAAGGTTATGGGCCAGGTGGCGTGGCGCTGTTGATTGAATCGATGACCGATAACCGGAACCGCACCGTTGCGGAAATCCGTCACGCGTTCTCAAAGAACGGTGGCAACCTCGCAGCCGCTGGAGCAGTCGCCTGGATGTTTGAAAAGAAGGGTTACATCGTCGTCACCAAGAGCGCGAAATCCGAGGACGAGCTTTTTGAGATCGTGACTGATGCAGGCGCTGAAGACTTGCGAGACGATGAGGACAACTTTGAGATCATAACTTCACCGACCGACTTCGACGCCGTGCTTGAAGCCGTTAAGAAAGCAGGCATTGAACCGCAGGTCGCCGAAGTGGAAATGGTCCCCAAGGAATACAAAAAACTCGAAGGCGCCGAGGCGCGACAAATGTTGAAGCTGATGGAGACCCTGGAAGATCACGACGACGTACAGAAAGTCTCCGCCAACTTCGATATCAGCGAAGCCGACATGGCTGCGGCGTAAC
>JBKPNP010000172.1:0-2116 GCA_046732775.1 Acidobacteriota bacterium | reverse complement strand
ATAACAGACGCTGCGTCAGACACGAATCGCTTGAAGCCATACTTGGAGCCAACGTCGCGTGCGGAAACCCCCGAGGCGGAAGCGATCGAACAAAACTCAGCGCCGGCTGACTTGAAATGCGGCAGCAGCATCTTCTGCGCGTACGCGCCGGCGCCAATCATGCCCACTCGCACGGGTGAGGCGGATGACGCTTTTCGTCCGGCCGCATTCTCGATATTGCGTGCGACTTCGGTTGCCGTCTCGTAGGTCAACAGTACGGCGAGGTAAGCTTCGGACGAGCGCGCCGAAATCAATTCATAACCGCGTGGCGCCTCGCCGATTGAGAAGCGGTGGGTGATAAGCGGCTTTACATCTATGCGGCCCAGAGCTAACAAATCGAGAAACGCCTCGATGTTTCGTGCTTCAGTCCAACGCACATACGCCACCGGATAATCATGTCCGCGCTCTTCGTAATTCGGATCGTATCGGCCCGGCCCGTACGACAAGGAAACCTTGAGGGTCAACTCGCGCTGGTAATAAACATTTCGCGGCACATCCATGCCAATCATGCCAACGGCGATAACGCGACCGCGCAAACGCGAAATCTCCCCCGCCAATTCAACCGGCTCATTTGAAGAAGTGGCAGCGGTGATGATGCACGCGTCAGCTCCGCGTCCTCGCGCCCACGAGCTTACGCGCGCCGGCGCATCAACCGGAGTGCAACCGTCATCTGCGCCGGCATCGAGCGCGAGTTTGATCCGCGTCTCGTCGATGTCGACACCAAAAACTCGACAGCCGTTTGCTTTCAGCAGCTGGACCGTCAACTGGCCGACGAGCCCCAATCCGATCACTACAACGAACTCGCCCAGGGTCGGCTCAGCAAGACGCACGCCCTGCAAAGCAATCGCGCCGACCGTGCCGAAGGCGCCTTCCTCGAAACTCACTGCGGGCGGCAAGGCCACACAAAGATTCTGCGGCACCGAGATTATTTCAGCATGCGAAGCGTAATCAGTTCCGGCGCAAGCCACCCGATCGCCGGGTGCAAACCCCTTCACTTCCGCTCCACACTCGATCACGATGCCCGCCGCGCTATAACCCACCGCGTGCGATTGGTCCAGCTTGTCGCGCACGCCCTCGAGCGCTTGCGCGATCCCTTCGGACTTCACCTTCTGCCAAACTTTGCCTATCAGCTCCGGTCGTTCCCGGGCTTTGCCAAGCAAACTTTTTTGACCCAGCTCCGCCAACGCGCGTTCTGTGCCGACGCTGATCAACGATGCGGCAGTGCGAACGAGCACACGCCCCGGCTGCACGATCGGAACCGGCACGTCGGCAACAGCTGCTTCACCCGTTCTCAAGTTTTGTAACAACTGCTTCATCGTGAGCAATGCGGAATGGCGGACTATGCTTTTCCCTTCGCAGCTAAAACGTTTTCAATCAACGTCGACACCCACTCGGCGCGCGCGTCCCAGGTACCACCAGCAACAGCAGCCTGCCGCGCGCGCGCGTGTTCCGGCAGCTTGTCTTGTAAAGCTTCTTCGATCAAACGAAACCAGTCGTCGTGGTTGCGCGCGATGCGCAGCACGTGACCCATCGCTTCGTATTCAGGCAAGGGTGAAATTACCACGGGTTTCCCGGTAGCCAGGTATTCGCGCACCTTAATCGCCGATCCGTAACTCGTAAATGAGTGCGCAGTTTCCCACGGCAACACGCAGACATCAAAACCGGCCGCGTATCGCGGCAACTCCTCGTAGGCAACCGGAGGCAGAAAATGGGTGTTTGGCAAGGACTCAACTTCGACTCCGCGTGATTTGTTACCGATAAAAATCCACTGCCATTCAGGTCGCTCCCGTGCGGCACGTTTAATTAATTCCTGATCGACCAGCCACGGTTCGATGGCGCCAAAGTATCCGAGCCGGGGAGACGGTATACGACGAACAGCCTCCGCCACTTCCAAATTCCCGGAACCGACTTGCGACCAGTGTTCAAAGTCGACCGCCTGTTCCAAGAGGTACGAGCGATCGCAGCCGCGATCGGCCTCCGCGAAGAGTTTTTTGCTTGAGTAAAAAATCAGATCGGCGCCGTCGATTCCCGCGTTGTGTAAACGCTGCACCGAGGCGGGGTCGATCGCGTGATCCAT
>JBKPNP010000171.1:0-4583 GCA_046732775.1 Acidobacteriota bacterium | reverse complement strand
CGGAAACAATTCTCGATGGTGCGCACCAGCTTCGCGTGGCCGGCGTTAGCGAAGCGCGCCGGGAAGTAGGATCAATACTTGGTCACGTTCTCGGTAGAGATCGGTCGTTCATACTCACTCACGCAGACGACCTGCTCGCATCGGAGCAAATTGAAACTTTTCAAAAGCTGTTGAGGCGGCGCGCGAATGGTGAGCCCTTGCAATATCTCACCGGTCATCAGGAATTTTTTGGACTCGATTTTGAGGTAACTCCCGACGTGCTGATTCCCAGGCCGGAAACCGAATTACTGGTTGAGACGGCTTTGAACCTGGTCAACAAAAACGACGCGCTATTCTGCGACGTCGGTACCGGTTCGGGTTGCATCCCGATTTCTTTGCTAAACAAATGGCCGGCCGCGCGTGCGGTGGCGCTGGATATTTCCCCGGGCGCGTTAACGGTAGCGCAACGAAACGCGTCATATCATGGAGTGGCGGATCGCGTGGAGTTTCTGGTCTCGGATTGTTTTGCGGCCATCAATGATACCCATCAGTCCGCTTTCGATTTGATTGTTTCGAATCCACCGTACGTGGAAACGAGCAACAAGGATTCGCTGCAAAAAGAGGTGCGTGATTTTGAGCCGCACAGCGCGCTGTTTGCCGGCGCTGATGGGCTGTCAGTCATTCGCCGTCTGTTGATCGAGGCGGGGCAGTTTTTGCAGCCGGAAGGTTTGTTTCTATTTGAGATTGGTTTCAACCAGGCAGCGGCAGTCGAGACTTTGATCGATCGCCGGAGATGGCGGCTGCTGGGTATCTACGACGACTTGCAAGGCATTCCGAGAACTATTGCTTTACAGAAGCTGTCGTAGTAAAAAGACTGCCAATCCCCAGGGCAATTACCACAAAGCGCACGCCCACCGCGTTCAGTGTGGATGCTTCCGTTCGGACCGAAGAAAACATTCAAAAAGGAGAGACGACATGAAACAGTCGCTGAGACGCGCGGGGTGGCTTCTGCTGATGACTTGTGTGGTGGCGCTGCCCGCATTTGGTCAAAAAGATAAACAAAAGCGGGACGATTGGTTCAACTGTCACGACGGTTGGGGCAATCAACGGATGGCGAATCATTGCGAAATCAAGGAGCAGACTTTGCCGGCTTCTGACCTCTCGGTCGATGGACGCATGAACGGCGGCGTCTCGATCAAGGGATGGGAACGCAACGAAGTCCTGGTCCGTTCACGTATTCAAACGTCCGCAACGACGCAAGCGGCGGCGGATGAACTCGCGGGTCAGATCAGAATCGAAACTGGCGGCGCGAAAATTTTTGCGACCGGTCCGGAGAATCGTAACGACGCGTGGTGGAGTGTCAGCTACGAGGTGTTCGTGCCGCAGCGTTCAAACGTGTCCGTCAAAACGAATAACGGTGGCATCTCCTTTACTGACGTTAATGGCCGGCTGGAGTTCAGTGCGTTGAACGGCGGCGTGAGCTTACGGGGCGTCGGTGGCACAGTGAAAGGATCCACCACTAACGGCGGTTTGAGTGTTGTGCTGAACGGAACGCGCTGGGACGGCGAGGCAATGGACGTGAGGACCACAAACGGCGGCGTTTCGCTTTCCATTCCCGGGAATTACTCCGCACATCTCGAAACCGGAACCGTAAATGGCGGCCTTAGCGTCGACTTCCCGATAACGATGCAAGGTGAGATCAAAAAAGAGATTGCGGTCAACCTCGGCTCTGGCGGCGCCACGATCAGGGCGATGACGACCAACGGCGGCGTCAGCATACGCCGCAGCGAAGGCATGGCGTTTTAAGGTACGACGAATTCAAACGTCTCGACCGCATCGATTCTGAGACCTGGCTCTCCGGTGCGGTCGCGACGTTCGCGCCTCTCTCCAGTCACTTTCCCCTTTGGGCGATTTCCTCTAATCTGTCCGCTCATGGATAAGTTTCGCATTACCGGCGGCGGCGAGTTGCGCGGACGTGTTTCAATCAGCGGCGCAAAGAATTCGGCCTTGCCCTGCATGGCCGCGGCATTGCTGAGCGGCGAAACAGTGATCCTGCATAACCTGCCGTATGTCCGCGACATAATTACTCAACGACGCCTGCTGGAAGACCTCGGCGCCACCGTGCTCACGCCCGAACTGCGAACACACAAAATCACTGCCAGCAACATCGAGGTGTTTGAAGCGCCGTATGAATTGGTGAGGACGATGCGTGCTTCAGTGCTGGCACTCGGTCCGCTGCTGGCGCGCTTCGGCAAAGCGAAAGTTTCTTTGCCGGGCGGGTGCGCGATTGGCACGCGTCCGATTGATCTCCATCTCATCGCCTTCGAAAAGCTCAGCGCCGAAGTGAAGTTGGAAGGCGGAAACGTTATCGCTCGCGCACCCAAGGGCGGACGTCTGATTGGCGGCCATATCGACTTCGATAAAGTGACGGTGACCGGCACTGAAAACGTGATGATGGCAGCGACGCTGGCTCGCGGCACATCTGTAATTCACAACGCGGCCTGCGAACCTGAAATCACGGATCTGGCGGAACTGCTGAACAAAATGGGCGCGCGCGTTCGCGGTGCGGGCACCAGCAGCATTGAAATTGAGGGCGTCTCTGAACTGGGACCGGCTGAGCACACAATAATCCCTGATCGCATTGAGGCGGGGACTTTCATCGCTGCCGCTGCAATCACTCGTGGCGACCTTGAAATACGAGACTGTCAACCGCTGCATCTTTCGTCAGTCATTGAAAAATTCCGCGATGCCGGGGTGAATATCGAAGAGATAAATCCGAGCACGCTGCGCGTCTGCTGTCCCGAAGTTTTGCATGCGAAAGACGTAACCACGCATCCATACCCACAGTTTCCCACTGACATGCAGGCGCAGTATCTGGCGCTGATGACCCAGGCCGACGGCCGCTCGGTCATCGAAGAGACTGTTTTCGAAAACCGCTTCATGCACGCGTCAGAATTGCAGCGCATGGGCGCGCGGATCTCGATCGACGGCCGCAAAGCGACGGTCACCGGACCGACGCCGTTAACCGGCGCGCCGCTGATAGCGTCGGACCTGCGCGCGTCGGCTTCGCTGGTTTTAGCGGGGTTAGTGGCGGAAGGCGAAACGATTATCGATCGCGTCTATCACATCGATCGTGGCTACGAAAAGATCGAGGCGAAGCTGCGAGCTTTGGGTGCGAATATTGAACGGATTAGAGAATCGGTGACGGCGCCACTGTCGCAGGGCTCGTCGCTCTCGATGTCCGACAAGCTTTAGCTTATCTTCGAGGTGTCCGACAAGCTTCAGCTTGTCGTCCGGGCGCGACAAATTAAAGTTTGCCGGACTTTGTCGAACATTCAGATCAAAGGGTGGAATTAACCGTGTCAGCTTCGGACTGCTTATTTTGCCGCATCATCAAGAGCGAGATTCCCGCTGAACTAATTCATCGGGACGACCGGTGCGTAGTAATCGCCGACATCAACCCGCAAGCGCCGACTCACCTGCTGGTAATTCCCGTCGAACATATTGAATCACTGGACGAAGCGTCACAGAAAGAAGAGGCTTTGTTGGGTCATCTGCTGCGAGTCGCGGCGCGCGTCGCCAATGGCGCCGGTCTCGCTGATACCGGCTATCGAACCGTCATAAATACCGGCGCGGGTGCGGGGCAATCGGTGTTTCACCTGCATGTCCATGTTCTCGGCGGACGTTCGTTAACCTGGCCTCCGGGTTAGTTCTAACAAAAGTGTTACCCGGTTGCGGCCCAACGCACATTCCCGTACCATCAAATTTAACCCCGGCACGCAAGAAGTAGTTCTAAATCTCTTCCTGAGATGTATTCCCGACACTTTCTTACGGCTGCAATTCAGGGAGAATCTATGGATTTATTGGCCGCCGCTTTCGGCTCATCGCTTATTGCTGTTTCACTGATATTGGTTTATCGCTTCGGCATCAGGCCTGAACGTGAAGAGAAAAAACGTCAGGCTGAACTCATGCACAACGAGATCCGCCGGCGCCGCCGCGAGGCCGCGCGCGCTCGCCGCATCGTCAGTCACGAGCGGTAGACGACCCCTTTCCAAACACAATTTGCAGAAGACAGGGAATTAAGTCGGAAGGCTTTTTCTTTGTCCGCATGAGTTATTCGCTGGCGCTTTGATTAATGCGCCGCTGTTCAGCCAACTCCCTGAGACCGACTGAGAGATCGCGCGCCGCTCGCTCTATGCGATCAGCGATGCCCTCGAGCGATTCTGCGGCGTCAGTCGAACGCATTGCCACCGCTGCCAGGGCTTCTTCGATGTGCTCAATCAAACGCGCCGCCTCGGTTTCGGTTTCTTTCTCACCGCGAGTCAGCACCCGCTTCGACATCTCAGGTTCCATTGGGTTTTAAACTCCGCGCGCAAATTCGACTCGCATTATTGCATAGACTCTTAGCTGACACCCGTAGCGACGAAGCTACGTTCTAAGTCGATTAGCTCTGTTGTGAAAAATTGGGTAGTGCCCTAATTTCGATTCTTCTCTGTGCTACCTCGGTGAACTCTGTGTCTCGGTGGTGATAACAATTAGGCAAATACTCACCACCGAGACACAGAGAACACGGAGGAGGCACAGAGGATTTCAAATTAGGTCAC